>CAYMPU010000001.1:0-5783 GCA_964392375.1 uncultured Ohtaekwangia sp.
ATGCTCGGTGGTGGATTCTTGAATTCACGATTGGCTGTAAGAATCCGTCAGAAGGATGGATTGAGTTACGGTGTGGGTTCTAATTTCAACGCGGGATCGATTGACCCCATCGCCTCCTTTGGCTCCTTCGCCATTTACGCACCCGAGAATGTTGAAAAACTTGAAAAGGCCTATCAGGAGGAGATTGCCAAGGTAGTGACGGAGGGCTTTACCGCTGATGAAATTGCCGCCGCCAAAGCAGGTTGGCCTCAGTCGCGTTCCGTGGGCCGCGCACAAGATGCAAGTCTGGCCAGCGGTTTGGCGAACTACCTTTTCATCAACAGGGATTATTTATGGGATGAAGCCCTGGAAAAGAAGGTGCTTGCACTCACGCCGGAACAGATCAACGCCGCCATGAAGAAGTACATTGTACCCGAGAAGATCAGTATCGTTAAGGCTGGTGATTTTGCAAAGGCAAAGAAAGAAGGGAAGTAATACTTTAGCCAAATAAATAAACGGCCCCGATTCATCGTGGCCGTTTTTTTTGTCTTTTCATTCCTCTAGTTCAGGTGAAACACATCCTTCGCCTTCTCCGCCTGCGTGAGCAGATGTTTCTGGAACTTCAGCCGTGTCGTAAGAAAACTTTCCTTTTTGTCTTTATCCAGTTCAACAAACTTTAGACGGTCCTCAAAGTCGAGGTTGAGTTCGTTGGCAATATGGTACGCCGAACACGGCGCGGGTAATTTTGTGATCTTCAGCAGGCGCATGAACTCTTCAAACTCCGCCATCAAACGGGGTGACGACGTGGTATTGAGGTCGACTTGCCAGAAAGCAACGTCACCACCCGGATACATCTTCTCCTTGAACGTGCGAAACAAGGTATCCATACGGAAGATGTCCTGGCACTTAACGATAATATCCGACTCTCCGCCCGGGTACCGCTTGATCACGCTCTCCAGTTTCACCAACGATCCCAGCTTGGAAGTATTCAGGGTATGATTGAAGTAGATGCCGAAAGAGATATCCCTTTCTTCGGCGTCTTTGAGGAGCTGCCGGTAGCGGGGCTCAAAAATGTGCAACGGAACCAGCTCTCCCGGCATCGGGAAGATCGAAAGGGGGAACATCGGTATCCGGATAAAGCTGTCCATGGGTGTATAACAACAAAGTTACAGGAAAGTTACGGCAGCCGAAATTTGCCCCGCTAAGTGTTAATTTTGAGGATAAACGAGCGTCCATGAGAATTGTTACCACCATGCTGGCCGACGAAGTCTATGAGTCGGTAAACGAGAACAACAATACCGTCGGTATCGACATGCGTTCCCGCGATCAGAAGCAGGCGCAATCGCCGCCCGAGCTGCTGCTCTCTGCCCTGGCCGGGTGTGCGGCCGTCGACATTGTGGTGATGCTCAAAAAGAGGAAGAAGACCATCAACACCTTTGAAATCATCACCGATGGAACCCGCCAGGAGACCCCTCCAAAGTATTTCACCAAAATCCATTCAACCTATCGCGTTACTTCGCCGGATGTTGAGCACGATGAACTCTACAAAGTAGCCGGCTTATCGCTTAACAAATATTGTACGGTAGCCGCTTCCTTAAAAAGCGAACTCACCTATTCCGTAGAGGTCATCCGACCCTGATCGGCACCTTACCGAATCACCTTGCCGTGGAGAATCACGGTATCAACCAGCGTTGAGCCATAGGCATAGGGAAGGTAAGCCACCGAAGGCATCGGACGCGTGATGAATACATTCGCTTGCTTTCCGATGGTGATGCTGCCAAGCGTGGCCAGCAGGTCCATCGCATAGGCTGTGTTGATTGTGGCTGCGTTGATCACTTCTTCCGGCGTCATCTTCATGCGTATGCACGCCAGTGAAAGCATCAGGGGCATATTACCACTTGGCGAACTCCCGGGATTATAATCGGAGGCGATGGCCATGGGCAACCCTTCACCGATCATCGTACGCGCAGGTGGCATGGGTAGATTGAGGAAGAACGCAGCACCGGGTAAAGCAGTCGGCATCGTCGCTGTACCCTTCAGGCATTGAATCTCCTCGTCGCCGATGTTCTCCAAATGGTCAACGCTGATGGCATTCGTCTTCACGCCGGCTTGCACACCACCGGAGCGATGAAGCTGGTTGGCGTGAATACGCGGGCGCATGCCGTGTTTCTTGCCGGCTTCCACAATAGCCATCGTCTCCTCCAGCGTAAAAAATCCCTGCTCGCAAAACACGTCGATATAATCTGCGAGTTTCTCGTCCGCCACCGCCGGGATCATTTCCTGAATCACCCGCTGGATATAGTCCTCCTTTGAAACATCTTTCGGAACAGCATGAGCCCCCAGGAACGTTGTACGCACCGTAAGCGACGTCTCCCTTCCGATACGGCGGGCCACGCGGAGCATCTTCATTTCATCCTGAGTGGTAAGGCCATAGCCACTCTTGATCTCAACGGCTCCTGTACCCGACGCAATGATCTCGTTCGCGCGCGTCACCGATCGCTGAAACAGCTCCTCTTCCGACATCCCCTGCAGCTTCTTTGCCGAGTTCAAAATGCCCCCGCCCTTTGCGGCAATGTCGGCATAGGTAGCGCCCTTCAGCTTCATGACAAACTCCTCCTCGCGCGGCGCAGCAAACACAAGGTGCGTATGGCTGTCGACAAAACTCGGAAATACAAAACGCCCCGCCGCGATAATCGTCTCATGGGCCACAAGCGATGAGGGCATCGTGTGCATCGGCCCATAGGCAGCGATCACTCCCTTATCCATGGCGAGATAGGCATCGGAAAGTATAGGAAGTTCAGCCATGGCACCGCCGGCCAGAAAACCGGGTGTGTTATCCCTGACTTGTACGAGTCCTTTGATGTGGGTAATCAGCAGATCGACCATGGATCGCTAATCGATAGGAACCAAATCGCCGTTTCGGAAATACACAAACGGAAACCCGATGTTGTCGTGCGCCGGGGAATAATGAAACTTTCGCGTGAGCACACCGGGTACAGGCCCCGACTGCTTCAGTCCATCCTGGAAGTACACTCCATGCTGTTTCAAAGCACGTCCCGTGATCATCATAAACTCAAACCCGACTTTCGTATAGTTCATATACTCCGGCGGAAAGGAGCCGTGGCTGCGGATATACGCTTTACGGAAATTCAGGAACGCCGGATCGGCGTACGTGGTGTAGTTGGGAGCTGCAAACATGATGTGCAACTTTTCGTATTTGCCCAGATCGACCGAAGGGTTATCGAGCCACGACTCGGAGCCGACGATCAACAAAGAATCACCCCGCGCCTCTACACTGCTGATAACCTTCGTGTAGATCAGCGGGTTGTCGGAGGCCACAAAAACGCTTCCGATGCTATCGAGCTTCATCGTGAACTGTTTCGGATTCTTGAACTCATCAAATTCTGTAGGCCTGGCGAGGATGCTGATGATTCGCTCGGCCGTTTCTCTTTTGAATTCTTCTGACCACACCACCTCCAGCCCTACCTCCTGAGCCCGGCGGTGGAAATTGGCTGCCATGACAGAATCTTTGGGGGTATCGCCATAGAGAATCATGCACTTCTTATTTCTGGTGCGTGCAGCAAGCAATTCGGCCGATCGGCTTCCCAGTGTTTCTAGCGAAGGCTGGAACAGCATGGCATAAGGATTCTGCCCGACATATTCCGAGTTGTTCGAAACAGGGTTGATCATGTTGATCCAATGATGTTCGGAAAACTCCTGTACCGGCTTCAGCTCCTCGCGAAAAATCGGTCCGACAATCAGATCGGTGTTTTTCAACTCATCTGTCTCCAGCAACTTCCGGATAGCTTCCTTGCTTCGCTCTGGATCGGCAGGATTGCGTTCCGTGTCATAGGCCAGCAGGCGTATGTTGATGCCTTGTCGGAAGAGTGTGTCCACGGCCAGCCGCATCCCTTCATACAGGTCGAGAATAAGCTGATTCTGTTTCTTGTTCGGTGTTGGCTCCAGCGTTGAAGCCAGGAAGGGGAACATCACCGAGACGGTATACGTATCCTTAAATACCGGGGCAGGCGCAGTAATGGAAACATACTTGTCGCGGGGCAAACTGAATTTCATGATGACAGAATCCAGCAGCGCCTTGTCCTGACTTGCATACGGTTGAAGCGCAATGGCGCGAGCCAAAGACTTGCCCACATCCGCGTCTTCCGGATACTCTTCCCACATCATGCGGAGTACTTCAGGATCTGTTAGACGCATCAGGTAATGTCGTTTCACCTTGCTGATCTCCTGCTGCTCCAGATAGTCTTCCTGCTTGACCTGGCTCAGCAGATGCATGCCCTGAAAATACTCGCCCTTATCGAAGTAAATTTTCGCCAGCCAGTAGTTGACTTCATTGATTTGGTCCCACTCCGGATAAAGCTTCTTGATCTGCAGCAGCATGTCTCTGGCCACAGCACTGTAATTCTGCCTCAAGGCCGCCTGGGCGTAATAGAAAGAAGCGTATTCGGTATATGGGTTATTCTTGTCATACACCATGAGAAGTTTGAACGACTCCATGGCGAGGTTATACTTGCCGTCCTTAAAGAAATCTTTGGCATTCTTGTACTGCTTCTTAAAATCCTGCGACTGACCAGGAATGGCCACGAAGCTGCATGCCATGACAAGGGGCAGGCAAAGGAGGACGATCAGCAAGCGAGACTTCTTCATGATGGTTATTATTCCCATTCAATGGTGGCCGGCGGCTTGGAACTAATATCGTACACGACGCGGTTCACCCCTTTCACTTTATTGATAATCTCCGATGACACCGCGCTCAGAAACTCATAAGGCAAATGTGCCCAGTCGGCCGTCATGCCGTCTGTGCTCACCACGGCACGCAGGGCAACGACCTTCTCGTAGGTACGCTCATCGCCCATCACACCGACCGACTGCACAGGAAGCAACATGGCGCCTGCCTGCCACACGGTATGGTACAAGTTATGTGTTTTCAAGCCGTTTATGAACAGATAATCGACCTCTTGCAATATTCGTACCTTTTCCGGCGTCACATCGCCGATGATGCGAATGCCCAAACCCGGGCCCGGGAATGGGTGACGTCCCAGGATGGCGGGGTCTATGTTGAGGGCTTTACCCACCTGGCGAACTTCATCCTTAAACAAGGTATTGAGCGGCTCGACCACTTTCAGCTTCATCTTGTCCGGCAAGCCGCCGACGTTGTGGTGCGACTTGATGGTCACCGAAGGACCATTCACCGATACCGACTCGATAACATCAGGGTAAATGGTGCCCTGCCCCAGCCACTTTACATCGGTAATCCGGTGTGATTCCTCGTCAAACACTTCAATAAAAGTTCTGCCAATGGCTTTCCGCTTTGCTTCTGGCTCCGAGAGTCCTGCGAGCGCACCATAGAACTTACTCTTTGCGTCAACACCCTTGATGTTGAGACCCATACCCTTGTACGAAAGGAGCACCTGCTCGAACTCATCCTTGCGGAGCAGTCCGTTGTCGACAAAGATGCAATACAGATTTTTCCCTATGGCGCGGTGTACGAGCATAGCCGCCACGGTGGAGTCTACCCCACCTGAGAGTGCCATGACCACCTTATCATTGCCCAACTTCTGTTGCAATCCCGCGACGGTGGATTCGACAAAGAGGTCCGGCGTCCAGTCTTGTCCACACTGACAGATATGCACCACAAAATTGCGAAGGAGGTTCTTTCCCTCGAGGGTATGTGTTACCTCGGGGTGAAACTGGATACCATATACAGGCCCCCCTTTCTTTCGGAAAGCAGCTACTTTGACGGTGGCCGTGCTGGCAATGATCTCAAAGTCATCACCGATGGCGGC
>CAYMPU010000002.1:0-23363 GCA_964392375.1 uncultured Ohtaekwangia sp.
CGTACACGTTGATCGCAACCGTCTGGTTGTTGAGACAGCCCTTATGGGTATGCGTGAGAGCATGGTCCACCGTGGCCCTGATGGCGCAGGCATCTTTCTGGACAAGGAAGTGGGTTTGGCCCACCGGCGATTGTCCATCATTGATTTATCGGAGCGCGGGCATCAACCTTACCACAGCCCTGATGGTCGGTATGCCATGGTCTTCAATGGCGAAATATTCAACTATCGGGAACTTAGGGTGATGCTTGAGAGCCGAGGTGTTTCGTTTGTCTCTGAAAGTGATACGGAAGTGCTCTTGCATGGGTTTATTCAGTTTGGTGCTTCCATACTTGACAAGCTGAATGGTATGTTTGCCTTTGCCGTGTGGGACAACCGCGAGCGACAGCTGTTTCTGGCTCGTGATCGTGTTGGGGTGAAGCCACTCTACTATGCCTTTGTTGACCAGACGCTCTTTTTTGCTTCCGAGCCCAAGGCGTTGTTTGCCGCCGGTGTTCCCGTCGAGGAGGATCCAGCAGCCTTAAAGGAGCTTTTGCTTTTCAAGTATGTGGCTGGAGAAAATACTGTATTCCGGCACGTGTACCGTCTGTTGCCTGGGCACTGGATGACATTTCAGGAAGGAAAGATCAGAAAAACACGTTGGTGGAACCTGGCTGAGAAGATCATGGCTAGCCGGGAGTCCTTGCCAACCGACCCCTTCGCCTGGTTCGAAGAGACTTTTTATTCGTCAGTAAAGTACCGGAGCATTAGTGATGTTCCCATTGGGGTTATGTTGAGCGGTGGGCTGGATTCAGGCAGTGTAGCCGCGGCATTGCATCGCAACGGAGAGCACGACCTCGCAGCCTTTACATTTGTCTTCGATGATGCGCGATACAATGAAGGGCATCTTGCCAAACTGGTTGCTGATAAATTTGGTTTGACCTTGCATCCGGTGTCGATGGGCCATGATCAACTGATGAAGACCCTTCAGGATGCTGCATGGTATTACGATGAGCCACTTGTGCACCAGAATGATGCGCACATGCTAGCCTTGTCGCGCACAGCAAAGAAGCATGTTACCGTTCTGCTGTCGGGAGAGGGTGGTGATGAATTCATGGGCGGTTATGTTCGCTATAAGACCTTACAACATCCCGATATTCTCAGGATGGCACGCATGTTTTCCGGAATTCTTCAACGGATTCCGTCAGCGGGGATAGTAAACCGCTTCGATAAGTTATCGCGCTACCTGAGCGATTCGCGCATACGTAGTCTTGTGCTCCTGAATGCCTCCAATGTATACCCAGCAGATCTTGCGCGATTCAATGTGACTGTAGATATGGATTCGTTTGAGTATCGCAATACGATGCTCAGTGAAGCCGAACGAGTCTATCCTGGAGAACCTGCGCGCCAGGCGATGTACCTTGACGTGTTCACTCACATGGCGTCTGTATTGGACCGGAATGATCGCATGACGATGGGGGCCGGGATTGAGTGCCGTGTTCCGTTTATGGACTTTCGATTTATGGAGATGATTCCGGCATTGCCAAGTAACTACCTTTTGAAGGGGAGGAAGGGAAAGTACTTGCTTCTCAATAGTGTGGCCAGACAATTACCACAGCAGGTAGTGGATTTTAAGAAATTGGGATTTAGCGTTCCCTGGGAACGTGTGCTGGCAGAGGATCCAGCCTTTGGGCAGTACCTCCGGGAAATGGAATCTGGTATGCATATGGATGTTATTGAAGGGTTTTCTCCCAATGCCTTGATTCGTGATTTTCGAAGCGGGAATACACTTGCCTCTGCCATGGTGAGACAGCTATTGATGATTGCTATCTGGAAGGAACACTATGTTCGGATTGTTGGAGGAAGCGCTACCGTTGCATCATGAATCTATTCGATCTGGCACTGAGGTTGAAGGGATTCCCAATGACGGAAGCTGAAAGTAGCATAAAGGAATGGCAGAGTCTATCGAATGCCGATCAGAGGAAGCGCATCATTGAAAATCGGGATGCTATCGTTAGACACCATGTATCGGCAAACCCCCTTTACGCAAAGCTGCTTTCGGAGAAGACCACGGAGTGGCACCGGGTTCCAATTTTAAGCAAGCGTGATATGCAGCAGCCGCTTGAGAAGATGCTTTCTCATGGATTCGGAATGAGTGATGTCTATATCAGTAATACCAGTGGATCTTCCGGCCACCCATTCTTTTTTGCCAAAGACAAATTCTGCCACGCACTCACATGGGCCTTTATCATGGATCAGTATCGTTCATTAGGTATTGCGTCCATGGATTGGCAGGCGCGATTCTATGGAATTCCACTGGACCGTAAGGGATATTTGTCGGAAAGAGTAAAAGATGCCCTCATGCACCGCATTCGATTTCCCGTGTTTGATATGGGTCAGGGAAAACTAGAAGAGTTTCTCCAGAAATTCCGAACGACTACCATTCACTATGTGTACGGCTACACGAATGCTATTCTTATTTTTGCGGAGTTTGTGCGGAACAAAGGAGTTGTCTTGAGTAGCGTTGCTCCAGCTCTGAAATGCTGTATTGTTACCAGTGAAGTATGCCGTGATGAGGATAAGCGATTGATTGAGGTGGCTTTTGGAGTTCCTGTTATTCGCGAGTACGGCGCCTCGGAACTTGACATTATCGCGATTGAGGATCGTGAGGGTCGCTGGGCTATAAATGAAGCAAATCTGTATGTGGAGGTGCTTTCGGATGAAAACGAAGTCTTACCACTTGGTCAGGAAGGCCGACTGGTAATTACTTCTCTCTACAACAAGGCTATGCCGTTTATCCGCTACGATCTTGGAGACATTGGCGTACTGGAGCAAGATGATCGTGGCTTAGTACTTAAGAAACTTTCCGGCCGAGTAAACGACACCATTCTCTTGCCGAGTGGTAAAAGGTCTCCCGGACTGACCTTCTATTACGTGTCCCGTAGTATTTTGGAGTCCAGTGGGGTTCTCAAAGAATTCATCATTCGACAAACCGCTTTGAATGCTTTTGAGTTTGATATTATCAGCGATCGCCCCCTTACCAATGTCGAGACGGATGATATTCGCAATAAAATGGATCTTTATCTTGAGCCTGGGTTGCAGTTGAAAATTAATCGGGTAAGTCATATTGAGCGCCCCGCTTCAGGAAAAATCAAGCACTTCTATTCTGAGCTCAAAGCATGAGAATTGTCATTCTTACGCAATACTTTTTGCCTGAGATGGGCGCTCCCCAAAGTCGCCTGTATGAGTTGTCCAGGGGGTTGAAACAAATGGGTTGGGAGGTGTCCGTGGTTACCGCGATGCCCAATTATCCAACCGGGGAGATTTTCCCAGCTTATCGCAGGAAGTTTGTAACGACAGAATTTGTTTCTGGAATATTGACGCGACGTTATTGGCTGTATGCCTCCAACGCTACCCGGTCGCTGCCGCGCATCATGAGCATGCTCAGTTTCTCGATCAGTGCGCTCTTTTCATGGGGCTTCATTCGCAAGCAAGCCCCAGACTATTTAATGGTAGAAAGCCCTCCGTTGACCCTCGCTTTTTCCGGGTGGGTTCTTTCAGTTGTTACCCGTTCGAAGTTGATCATGAATGTCTCGGACCTCTGGCCTTTGTCGGCGAGGGAGCTTGGCGCGATTCATGATGGTTTTCTTTATCGCAGGCTGGAGCAACTAGAGTCATTTCTCTATCGTAAGGCTTTTCTCTGCACGGGGCAATCACAGGAAATCGTCGAGCATATTCGTAATCGGAATCCACAGCGAGTCTATCTTTTCCGTAATGGGGTGGATGTTTCAAGGTTCAGCGAGGATGCTTATGATCCGGCCAGGCGTCATTGCCTGGTGTACGCAGGTCTACTGGGTGTTGCTCAGGGAATCTTGTCTATTTGCGAGCATATCCCATTTAGAGAGTTGGGGGTGGAGTTTCATATCTATGGTTCTGGTTCAGAGCGTCTCGCCATTGAGGACTATGCTAGGCAACACCCGGACAAGGGCATCCGATACATGGGTATTATGCCTCGTGAATCAGTACCGAAGCTACTGAGTTCTTACGGTGGCGCATTGATTGCCCTTGTGAAGAACATCCATGGAGCAGTTCCATCCAAGATTTACGAAGCAATGGCGGCCGGCCTTCCAATTCTTTTTTCGGGTAGTGGAGAGGGCGCGAATATTGTCCTTCAGAACAGTGCAGGGTGGGTGAGCCCACCCGGGCAATGGAATAGCTTGAAAGATGCAATTGCTAGATTTGGCTCAATGGACAATCAGGCACTGGATGTCCTTCGCAATAGGAATAGGGACTTAGCTATTCAGCACTTTAATAGGGATAATCAGATCGTTGAGTTGGAAATCCATCTCAAGAAACTTTCAACGCATGAGTAAATCTTTCAGGTTTGAATTGGCTATTGTTGCTATTTCTGCTCTCATGTATGTGGTTGTAGCATCCGTATCGATTAAGGTTAAGTCGTTTGGTGATATGGACTTTCATCGTGAGGCTCTGAAGATAGCTCATTGCCTTCATGGAGAAGGTGTTTGCGATAATGTTTCTTTAAGTAAGGCGCCACTGCCTTCCATTTACTATTCAATTCCCTACTCAATATTGTCTTATGGAAGCAGTGATACTGCGTACTGGTTGTCAGCAGTGATCTGGTCAGCCTTTTGGATTACCATGGCACTCCTATTGTTGAACAGGGCCTGTAAAAACTTTACTGATAATTATTGGTCTGGAATAATTGCTATTGGTTTCAGTTTAATGATTCCATTGCATGTTTACTATGGATTGGGTGTTTTGGCAGAGGCACCTGCTTTTGTTGCAACCTCATTTGCTTTGTTTGGTTGGTCAGTAATGAGACGCAATGTATACCGGGGGCTCTTGATTTATTTTTTGGGAATTATTCTGTTGATCCTGGCGCGCCCAAATGCGGTTCTTATACTACCCATGATAATGGCTTTGAGTGGATTCTTTTGGTGGAAAGGTATAGGCGGAGTGAATATTCAACGTGGTCTTTTGGTTGCTGCTGGAGCTTCCACGCTAGTTGTCTTGATCATCTTTTCTCTAGCCAAGAGTTTGCCCGGCAATAGTTCTGCCAGCCAGGAGAATTATTTACTTCATGTGGCGCAGCATGGAAGGTTTCAGTTCAGGGATGAAACGTGGGATTGGAGATTCTGGGATGATGATGTACGAGCTGATAGCAAAGATTATCAGCGTAGCAATCAGGTGAAGAGTAGGCTCGATAGCACAGTACGAGCAGGGAATTCATACGGAACTACCTATGGCAGGTGGCTGATCAATGATGTACTGTCAAATCCGGTAACTGCAGTTAAGCAGTTTATCGTCCGGATTATTTACGGGCATACACTTACCATAAATTCGATTACAAAAGAAAGATTCTCTTTAGGGCCACTCCGAGGTCCATTTGGATATTACCTGGTGATCGGTGGACTTAACTTGATTAACTGGTCGATTATCCTGTTGGCGGGATTTGGAATCTATACTTTACGCCGAGATTGGACCGTGTTGATCCCCATCCTCATCCCCTGGGCAGCTCTTGTACTATTTAGTGCAGCGATTTACATGGAGCAGCGCTACCTGTTTCCAGTTCGACCCATAGTCCTTTTGTTGGCTAGTGTAGGGGTGATGGCCTTATTCCGTAAGTTGCAATTACTGCTTTATCCAAACTCCAAGCAGTGATTTGCCCGCATGGTATCCTGTCAACTTGTCCAATATGCTGGAAAGGGGGACCATGTAATTGTCCCAAAGGGCTATTTGCTTTGTGTTGGGCATTTCACTTCTTAGGAAGAACTTATTGGCCAGCGATGCACTTAGCCCCACTGAATCCAAATAGTAAAGTTTTTCTTTCTTTAGCTCGCTAGGAATCGACTGCTCAAGCCTGGACTTTGAGTATCTTCTGAAGTGGCCGATCTTCTTATCGAAGGGTGTATAAAGGAACTGATGTGCGGGTACAAGAATGATCAATGCTCCGCCTTTACGTAGTAAGCGAGATGCCGTTTTGAGTTCTTCATCGTCCCTTTCGATGTGTTCGATGACATCGATGTAGAGTATAGCATCGAACGTATAACTTGAGTCTAATTCATTGGAATAGGTACTCTTCACTGAGCAATAGCCCGGAAGAAGATTCCTGTCTATCTTCTCTTGAATGCGTGCAGAAAGTTTCGTGTCAGGCTCAAGGCATAACCAGCTATTCTGAGAGCCATCGCAAAGTGTGGATGTTGTGCCGCCTATTCCGGCGCCAACCTCCAGTACCTGACCTCGTAAATAAGGTTTGATTATTCCGCCATAGTATTTCTTCCAGTGCAGCGCCCCTTCAAAGAGCTCCAACTCTGTGCCAATGTAATTTGAGTCCTTAATCACGATATGCGGTCAATGGAGTTAATGAATACCTGGTAATCCGTCGCTGGAATGAAGGTTTTCTGTGTTCGGTATGACAGAATGATGAATACCAGTAATATGGATAAGAAAAGAGCTTGAAGAAAAACCAGACTTAAGCCTAGGATAATGTTGGATGTCCATCCGGGGATGGCAAGTTGCGTAAGTAGCTTTATCCCGGCCACAAAAAGAATAAGCATGGTTGAGAGGAAAAGTAGACTAATACTCGCCAGAAGCATTCTTACGGATACGGTATCGATGTGCACAGAAACGGAACTTAGTCCGTGCAAGATCAGTGACTGAAGATTCATTTTTGACTTCCCGAAATATCTCTTGCTCCGCTCAGTGGGATGAAGTTGGTAGGGCAATCCGGATTTGATAACGCCTCCTGAAAAGTGGTTCCAGATTTCAGAGACAAAAGTGAGTCGCTTTGCAGCCTGAAAAGGAACAACACAGTAGTTGCCGAAGGATATTGGCAGACCCGTGAGAATCTTGAAGATGATCTTATATAATTTATAGAGCAATCGAAAGCTAAAGTTCTCGTTTCGTTTGGCTCGGTGAGCAAACACGATTTGATTGGGAAACCGGCTGGCGACTTCAAGGAGTGGTTTGATGTCTTTGGGATTATCCTCTCCATCGGAGTCCATAATAACAGCATAGTCGAACGACCTGTTTTGCGTTGCATACGTTAATCCAATGCAAATGGCCTTTTGGTGCCCCAGGTTTCGTTGTAGATGAAGTATTTCTATTTCAATCCCAGGCGTTGCTGATAGTTTAGGTACTTGGGTGCTTGCATCATTGACTAGAATTACCTGAACCTTTTGGTCCCCTATCTTTACTTTGGCAATTTCTTGTATAAGAATGGATGCTGATTCCCAATCATTAAATACCGGAATAACTAAAACGAGGTTTGGTTGCTCAACGACCATATATGAATGTGTGGCAATATACAAATTGGTTGCAACGAGATTGCCATAGGAGATTCAAGGCAACGACTTATATTGCGTAAAAAATTGAATATCAAAGTAAACCGAGCTGATGGAACCTGATATTTCGGTAATTGTTCCTTTGTTCAATGAGGAAAGTGTTTTTCCAGACCTCATTAAGCGACTTGATCAGCTTTCGATCACGAGCAATCATAAACTTGAATTTGTCCTGGTGGACGACGGAAGCACCGACAATACGCCTCAGCTCATGTCTGATTTGGCACTTAGAAATAGTAGTTATACTTGCCTTTTTCTATCCCGAAACTACGGACATCAGATCGCTGTTGCCGCGGGTATGGAATCGGTAGCTGGAACAAAAGCCGTAATGATTATTGATGGCGACCTCCAGGATCCGCCAGAATTGTTGCCTGCTTTTTATGGTAAGCTGACAGAGGGATACGAGGTAGTTTATGCGGTCCGGAAGAAGCGTAAGGAGGGGGTGATAAAGAGGATTGCTTATTGGGTGTTCTATCGGTTGCTCAAGGGGATCAGTGAGATTCATATACCTTTGGATAGTGGAGACTTTTGCATGATGACGCGTCGTGTGAATGACATTATTGTTTCGATGCCTGAGCAGAGCCGGTTCATTCGTGGCATGAGGACATGGGTTGGATTTCGGCAGTTCGGCTACGAGTATGAACGCGACAAAAGAGCTTCGGGGGAACCCAAGTATACTTTTAAAGCATTGTTTCGTTTGGCCTATGATGGAATTTTTAATTTTAGTTACGTACCGCTTCGGGTTATTACCAAATTAGGCTTTTATTCCATCCTGGCATCCGCCGGCTACCTTGCCTTTGTTCTTTATAAGAAATTAATGGGATATGAGCTTCCTTCAGGCTTTACAGCTTTGATTTTTGCTATTGTCTTGTTTAGTGGCGTACAACTTATTTGCTTAGGAATCATCGGCGAGTACTTAGCCCGTATCTATATGCAAGTAAAGAATCGACCGCTATTTGTGGTTAAGAATGTAATAGCTCGGGGAAAAAGTAAGTATGGATAAGAATTATTACCGCGAATACTTCGATGTCGAACGTAATCATTGGTGGTTTCGTGCAAGAAGTGAAATCCTTAAGCAGTATATAGAGCGGTTCGTGGCAAAAAACAATCAATCGAAGATTCTTAACGCGGGTGTTGCAACCGGGGCGACCACAACGATGTTGCAGCAATTTGGATCAGTGACCTCTTTAGAATATGAACAGGAGTGCATTGACTTTGTGCGTGACAAGGTGCCTTTTCCTATCACGCAAGGTTCAATTCTAGAGCTGCCTTACCCCGACAACGCATTTGATTTGGTTTGTGCTTTTGATGTGATCGAACATGTCGAGGACGATGCTTTGGCAGTTCGGGAGATGATTCGCGTGTGCAAGCCTGGCGGCTCGGTCTGTGTTACCGTGCCGGCCTTCATGAGTTTATGGAGTAGTCATGATGAAATTAACCATCATTTCCGTCGATACCGTCTACGTCAATTAAGTACGCTGTTTACTGGAAATCATGGCCGGGTGGTTTTTGCTTCTTACTTCAACTTCATTCTCTTTGTTCCTATCTATTTTGCGCGCCTGATTTCGCGGATGTTCTCGGGGAATGAAAAGCCGAAGTCAGACTTTGAGCGCTATAAGCCGGGAGTGCTTGGAGGTATCCTTTTTCATTTGCTTCGTTCAGAGTCTGCATTACTGAAGAAGGGTCTGGCATTGCCTATCGGAGTATCTGCCCTGGCCCACTTTCAAAAGAATGGATAATCCTGTCATCAAGAATGCCAATCACGAGGATCTTGATATGATTGCCCGTTGCCATCGGTCGGCGTTTCCGGGGTCGTTGTCCTCGGCCATGGGTCAATCGTATGTGAAGCGGATGTTGAGCTGGTATCTTACTGAGAAGAGCGCTTTCCTTTTCTTTTTGGTAAGACATGACACTTGCATTGGTTATTGTGGGGGCATGGTCGTGGATGGAAAGGCACCAATAGGTTCTGCCAGCGGCATGACGCAGCATAGTTTTGACCAAGGGCTGCTGGCATTGGGGACGAGGCCCTGGTTGTTCTTTCACCCGGAGTTTGTTTCGAAGTATCGGTTTGCTCTTAAAAACCTTGTAAGGCGCATACAGCGCGTTTTTGGAGAATTGCCTCCGAAGAACTTTGCGACACCACACGAACCCCATGTAGGCCTTGTTGTTATTGGAGTTTTGCCTGTAGAGCAGGGTAAGGGTTATGGCTCGCAACTACTTTCTTATTTCGAGGACCGGGCCCAGGCGAGAGGTTACAAGAATCTTATGTTAACTGTATTGAGTGAAAATTTCCAGGCCATTAGGGCTTATCAGAAAAGCGGATGGTCCATAAAAGAGGTGCAAGGAAAGTCGACCACCATGGTAAAGCGTTTGGTTTAGCATTACTTTTACCTGCAAATAGCGCACGTGCAGATTCCTTTCTCCCCACCCTTCATTGACGACGATGTCAAAGCCGAAGTTATGGCTGCCCTTTCTTCCGGATGGATTACGTCGGGACCGAGGGTCCTGGCCCTGGAGCGACTTGTGGGCAGTGAGGTTGGTATTGATCATGTAGCATGCTGTAATTCGGCCACATCAGGGTTAATGCTTTTGCTTCACTGGTATGGCGTTACAAGGGGGGATGAAGTAATTATACCGGCATACACCTACGCCGCTACTGCGCTGACGGTTATGCATCTTGGGGCAACCCCTGTGATGGTTGATTGTGGTCGCGACTTCAACATGGATGTAAAGCGCGTCAGGGAAAGGGTTACCAGCAAAACCAAAGCGATCATCCCGGTTGATATCGCCGGCTGGCCCTGCGATTATCATGCCTTGAATGATCTTGTAATAGAGCCAGAAGTAAGGGCGAAGTTTAACGCAGTCACCACCAACCAGAAGAAACTGGGTCGTATCATGGTCCTGTCCGATGCAGCTCACTCAATTGGAGCAACCTACAAGGGCAAGCCTACAGGAACATGGGGAGATTTTGTTGTATTCTCCTTTCATGCCGTCAAGAACATTACCACAGCGGAAGGCGGAGCCATGTGCATCAACCTTCCATCTCCTTTCGACCAGCAAGAGGTATATTCCACGCTGAAATTATGGTCGCTCAATGGTCAGACCAAAGATGCCCTGGCAAAGTCACAGGGAGCAGGATGGAAGTACGATATCGTTTATCCGGGATTCAAGATGAACATGCCGGATATCTGTGCGGCAATTGGTCTGGCGCAACTGAGGAAGTACCGGTCTACTATTCTTCCGGAAAGAAAGCGGGTCTTTGAAGCCTATATTCAATACTTTTCGAAGTATTCCTGGGCTGAGCTTCCACCAGCAGATTCAGGCAATACGGCATCTTCCTATCATTTGTTTGCACTGCGCATCAAGGGTATCTCAGAAGCTCAACGTGATCGAATGATTGATCGGATAGTATCACGTGGTGTTTCTGTAAATGTACATTTTCAACCATTGCCGCTGTTGACTGTATTTAAGGAGCGGGGATACCGTATGGAGGATTATCCGGTTGCGTATGACAACTACTCGCGGGAGATATCGCTGCCAATTTATCCGGAACTGGATACGGAAAAAATTGAATACATTGTAAATAGTGTCGCGGACTCGTACCGCGATCCCCTTAATGAATGATTAAACGCAGCTTTGATCTCTTAGTCTCCACGGTGGGGCTGGTATTCCTAGCTCCATTTTTTTTGCTTTTTGCCCTGGCCATCAAGGCTGACAGTGCTGGCCCCGTGTTCTATCTGCAGGAGCGTGTGGGAAAAGGGGGGAGGCTCTTTCGGCTCTTTAAGTTTCGCACGATGAAGATTGGTGCTGACCGCGCCACAGCAATTACGGTGGGACAACGTGACCCACGCATCACGTCTGTGGGTTTCTTTTTACGGAGATTCAAGTTGGACGAATTACCACAACTGATCAATGTTATAAAAGGAGAGATGAGCCTGGTTGGACCTCGACCTGAGTTGAAGAGGTTTGTGGATCTTTATTCGAAAGAGCAACAAGAGGTGATTGAGGTAACACCCGGCATAACGGACTATGCTTCCATTGAATTTAGAAATGAGAATGAAATGCTGGAGGGAAAGGCAAATCCGATTGAGTTTTATATTAACGAAATCATGCCCCGAAAGCTGGAGTTGAATCTTCGATATATACGTGAACGATCATTCTGGAGTGATATTGGGATAATTTTCAAAACGATCGTTCACATCGTAAAGTAGTCACAATGACTATCTGATATTTTCTTATCATTGTCAGCAAGAAGATGAAGCGCATTGTATTGGTTGCAGGGGCAAGACCCAATTTCATGAAGATTGCGCCTATTATTGACGCCATCAGGGAACTGGGAAAGCGTGAGGAATTACTTTCCTACGCATTGGTCCATACGGGCCAGCACTATGACGCCAAGATGAGTCAGGAGTTCTTCGATCAGTTGGGTATCCCTGAGCCTGACGCCAATCTCGAGGCAGGCGGAGGGACTCAAGCTGAACAGACCGCCGCTATCATGATCAGGTTTGAAGGATATTTAGCAGAGAACCCTTGTGATTTGGTGTTGGTTGTAGGCGACGTGACGTCAACGTTGGCTTGTTCTATCGTGGCCAAGAAACTCGGTATTGCAGTAGCACATGTAGAGGGTGGGATCCGATCGGGTGACTTTGGGATGCCAGAGGAAATCAACCGGATTGTTACCGACTCTATTGCTGATTACTTTTTCACCACAAGTGTGTTGGCTGGCCAGAATCTTCTGCACGAAGGCAAGCGTACGGATCAGATATACTTTGTAGGCAATACAATGATCGACACGCTGCTTAAGCATCGACCCAAATTCCGGGAACCTGATTTTTGGTCACCCATGGGTCTTAAGGAGAAGAACTATTTTGTGGTTACACTGCACCGACCGTCGAATGTAGATTCGGGCACTAAGCTTGCGGCGTTACTCGACACAATTTCTGCTTCGGCCGGCGACAGGCTTGTCGTTTTCCCTGTACATCCAAGGACCAGAAAGGTTATGCAGCAGATGAGTGTGGATACAAAGTCCGTTTTACTCGTGGACCCTCTTGGATATTTGGAATTCAACTTCCTCGTCGAACGCTCGCTGGGTGTGATTACCGATTCTGGAGGCATCACTGAAGAGACCACAGTGCTGGGCATACCTTGCATTACGCTTCGCGATACAACGGAGCGTCCTGAAACGGTTTCGGTAGGAACGAATGAGCTCATTGGAACAAACCCGGAACGCATTGCTCCTGAGATGGCAAAGATGTTGCGTGGAGAATGGAAGCGGGGTGGAGTACCTGATTTATGGGATGGTCACGCCGCTGAACGGATTGTAAGCGTATTAACTGAGTTAGTCAGGGACGGTAGAATCTGACCGATAGCCTTCGAATATTCAAATAGAGCTTCTTGCCGGCCACTATTATTGAAGCTCATTCCGTATTTTGCATTCATGGCAAATCACTATGTATCGATTAAGTATTAAGCTTATCATGGATGTTTTGCTGGCGATACTGGTCTTTATCACGTTGTCATGGCTGATTGCGTTGATCCTTTTGCTCTATGTTTTTAGTCTTGAATTTCCGGTCTTCTTCCATCAACAACGAATCGGAATAGACGCGAAGCCTTTTACCATGTACAAGTTCCGCACCCTGAAGTCAAATGAGCAACTGACCTTGACTGAGCGAAGATTTTGGCTGGGCACGATCCTCCGCACCACCAGCCTCGATGAACTGCCGCAGCTTTGGAACGTGCTCAAAGGTGACATGTCCCTGATCGGACCCCGTCCAATGCCGATGGAATATCTACCGCTTTTTTCAGCCGACCAACGGAAGCGCTTTCAAGTAAGGCCCGGCATCACCGGCTGGGCCCAGGTCAACGGCCGCCACGGAATCTCCTGGGAGAAGAAGTTTGAACTCGACAACTGGTACGTTGATCACCAGTCATTCCTCCTTGATCTGCGGATATTGTTAAAAACGATTGTGTTACTTTTGTCATTCAAGAAAGATATCTCACTTGAAGAGGAACCGTTTCGTGGGAGTTGAGTGGCTCGGTGCTGGATGCTCGATGCTGGATGCTGGATGCTGGATACAGGATGCTAGATACTGGAGCCTTGATGCCGGAATGGGGGCACAACGCTCACTGTTTACCGTTAACCGTTTACTGCTCACCCCGCGAGACGTGTCATCGGGGCAGTCCTATTACCGATTACCGATTACCGATCACCGTTTACCAACTAGATGAAAGACCTCGCCATCTTCGGTGCCGGCGGCTTTGGCCGGGAGACTGCCTGGTTAATTCAGGAGGTCAATCAGGTGCGTGATTCATGGAATCTTCTTGGGTTCTTCGATGATGGTCGCAAATTGGGAACGTTGGTGGATGGGTTGCCTGTGTTGGGAGGGATTTCAGAATTGAATGAGTACCCAGGTCACCTAGACGTTGTCATTGCGATCGCAGACCCTGCCGTTCGGCAGTCACTTGTTTCGAAAATTACCAACAAACGAGTTGGGTATCCCTCCGTTATTCACCCGACGGCCCTAATCGGTGCACCGGGCAATGTCATTGGGCGAGGATGCATCATCACGGCCGGCGTCATACTTACCACGGGTATAGGCATTGGCGATTTCAGCATACTTAACTTGTCCACCACGATTGGGCATGATGTGGTGCTCGAGCCCTATACGTCCATCATGCCCCAATGCAGCATTTCCGGTAACGTGCGAATCGGTACAGGTTGTTTTGTTGGTGCTGGCGCAAGAATCCTGCAGGGTGTTTCCTTGGGCGAGGGGTGCGTGGTTGGGGCAGGAGCAGTGGTGACGAAAAATTTTCCAGCTCGTGCTCGGGTGGTTGGTGTACCCGCGAGGGATAATACTGCTGGAGCATGATTGCAGAATCTGTTAAGCCGGCCCTTCGCTTTCTTGGCGTATTCCTGGTCAGCTACATCGTGCTGAGTCTGGTCTACGGCCTTTGGATTGAGTCACTCGGTGACACTCCGGATGCCATGACCCGGGAAGTCAGCCGTGAGGTGGTTGACATTCTCAGGACCATTGGCTACAACGCCACGCTCGAGCAGAATCCTTCAGGTCCTACCATGTTCCTGTTCAACGGCACTCAAAAAGTGCTGAATGTCTTTGAAGGGTGTAACGGACTCAATGTGATGATCGTGTTTGTCTCCTTTGTGCTGGCATTTGGAGGAGTACCCAAGCGAATGCTGCTGTTTGTTGTCATGGGGTTCATGGTCATTCATCTTGCCAACCTGGCACGGATACTCTGGTTGTTTTGGCTTTCTGCCGTTGACGCCAAACTCTTCTACTACTTCCACAAGTATTTGTTTACGGCAGTGATCTATGTGATTGTATTTGGGTTGTGGTGGCTTTGGGTAACCCGTTGGAACGGTACAACGCGCGAAGCTGATGCGAAGTCCTGATTTTACACGGCGTTTGGTATTGGCTGGGGTCGCTCTTACGGGCCTTTTTCTGGTCTACATACTTCAGCGGTTAGATTACTTAGGCCTAATGTCAGGCGTCCTCGGAATGCCTCAACCAACGGATACAGTTTCGTTCATTGTCAACCGAACCCTGCGCCTGATCGCTAATGACCTGCTTTGCCTGCTATTGATTAGTGTACTTTTTCAGGAGCCACGGTTCTCACGTGTCGCCTTTTGGATATTCCTGGTTGAGTTGTTCGTCATGCTGCCCCTGTACCTTATGGTGAAGCTGCAGATCGAGGGCCCATCAGAGATCTCGTCACCCTTGCTCCAGCCGGTTCACCGGATGATCGTCAATCCGCTTTTAATGGTTATCTTGATTGCGGCGTTTTATTACCAGCGATGGCTGGAAAGACCGAAGGCACATGAATAGGTTTCCTCTATCGTACAATGAGATTGATGTTGATGGATTGGTCAGTGTACTAAACGCGTACAAAGGCCGCGACCATCAGGAGATCATTCACGATCTGGAACAACAGCTGAGTGATCTTGTCGGTTGCCCGAATGTTGCGGCCGTCCAGTCAGGTACCTCAGCTTTGCACCTGGCACTGCAGTGTGTGGGGGTGAAGCCTGGAGATCATGTTATCGCCCCAACCTTCGCTTACGTTGCTTCCGTTAGTCCGATAGCCTACCTGGGCGCACACCCCGTACTGGTTGACTGTGAGGAGCTTACCTGGAATATTGACCCTGCTCTTGTCGAGGAGGCCTTGAAGAAATTGAGCAGTGAAGGAAAGCGTGTCGGTGCCGTGGTCGTGGTTCACAACTACGGAGTGCCAGCAAGGATGGATAAGCTGCTTTCGTTGGCGAAGCAATACAATGTACCCCTCGTCGAGGACGCTGCCGAATCATTTGGCTCCAAGGTGAATGACAAGTGGACCGGAACTCTCGGTGATGTGGGCGTCTTCTCCTTCAACAACAACAAAACAATTACAGGGTTTGGCGGTGGCGCCGTTGTGTCGTCCAGCAGGGCGATCATTGACCGAGCAAGGTTCCTCGGATCACATGCACGTAGTGAGGTGCCGTACTACCACCATGAGGAGGTGGGATATAACTACCGAATGAGTCCTCTAACGGCTGCATGTGTGCTATCCCAATTGAAGCGGCTGCCTGAATTGTTCAAGCACAGAAGTGAGATAGCTGAAGCCTACCATATTGCGGGATCGAGGATAGGTTTGAGTTTTCAGAAGCCTGACAACGAACTGCATATTCAACCGTGGATACCTGCATGTATACTGCAAAATGGGGTATCTCCGGACGCACTTCTGAATCGATTATCTTCCAGGGGGTATGAGGGTCGTCGGCTTTGGAATCCATTGCATTCGCAGCCAGCTTTTTACGGTTCTATTGTTTTCGGTGGAACCGTTGCAGAAAGGCTATTCCATCAGGGTATTTGCCTGCCTGTCGGGTCTATTTCCAATAGAGTGTCTGATGGTCATTCATCAGAAATTCAGATCATTCTGGATCTGATTACAAAAGGCTAACAATCAATTGATTAATTACTGAGTTACGATTCGGTTACTAATAGCCCGAATCGGGGATAAAAATTGAGTTTTCTGCCTTATAATCACTATTTTTGGAGCCTACTATGAGAAAAATGCGGTACCCTCTTTTCGTATTACTCCTTTTGGTTTCAGCCACTGTGGCAATGGCACAGGCGGATGGTGATTATAGGACCCGGGCTACCGGTAACTGGAACACGGCAACGACCTGGCAAGTATTCGTGGGAGGGACCTTCCAGAACCTTGAATCCGTTGCGGCAGGAATCTATCAAAACGTTATACCCTCTTCGGCTTCGGGTGCGATCCAGCTCGCTAATAATGTCACCATCAACACCTCTGTGACCGCGGATCAGATCACCGTTACCGCGGGAACAACAACCGTAGCGTCACCTGGGGTTTTCACCATCGCGGATGGTACTGGCACCGATGTTACTGTAACCGGAGGAGTTATCACGGTTACAACTGGCACCATGTCGTTCAATGCAAATTCAAGTTATGTTCACAACCGAAACGGTGGATCTATACCCAATGCTTCTTGGAGTTCAGGATCCACGTGTACCGTTACGGGGATTGTTAACACGACACCAACCATCAACAATGCTACCGTATTCCATCATTTTACCTGGGATTGCAGCGGGCAAACAGGAGTGATCACTATAGGCCTCCGAGAGGTTAATGGTAATCTGATTATTGAAAACAGCAATAACCAGATTGTCCGGTTTGCCACGGGTGCAACCTATACCATGAATATCGATGGTGACTTTACCCTGAACAATTCCAGTCGCGTGGCCTTTGGTACTACGGCTGCCGGTGTTGTGGTGAATCTGACGGGGGACTTCAACCATAATACCAGCGGGATATCGCAATTGAAAACCTCAGGGACCTATACCTTCAACATTGGCGGTGACCTGGCTGTATCGTCTGGTACACTCCGTATGTCCACAGGAGCAAATACAGGAACCATCAACGTAGCTGGAACTACCACCCTCGACCCAAGTGCAACCATCGATGAAACGGGG
This sequence comes from uncultured Ohtaekwangia sp., assembly GCA_964392375.1. Taxonomy (GTDB): domain Bacteria; phylum Bacteroidota; class Bacteroidia; order Cytophagales; family Cyclobacteriaceae; genus ELB16-189. Next base: position 17,327 of record CAYMPU010000002.1, read on the forward strand.
ACAGGGAACGGTCTCATAGTTTTCAATGGTACGTTATTGCAGAGCTTAACATTGGGGGGAACGGTAACCGGTAGCATTAACTTCGAAATCAATAATGCTTCCGATGTTCAATTGGAAGCCCCGACCACCATATCCGGGTCACTGACGCAGACATTGGGTAATCTCATCCTTAATGGAAGTGCGCTGACCCTAAACGGAGCCTTCACACAGACTTCAGGATCTCTTGTTGTTGATCCCACCTCTGAATTTATTGTTGGTGGAACCGGCGCCTTGCCCGCCACCATCGCATTCTCAGGAGTGGACATCGGCAGGTTGCGGATGAACCGGACTGGAGCGACCCTGGCTAGTTCCAGTGCGCTGACTATGGATTTCCTTGATCTATACGCAGGCACTGTAAACCATTCAGGGACTCTTACCATGGTCGATGGTGGTGTCATTGAACGGCGTGTGGGTACACTGACAAATGCTGTGACAGCAGGAGGATCCTACAGCGTGGTGTACAACAATACAACTGCGGCGGTGACAACAGGGCCCGAACTTCCAATTAACACTTCTGAACTGAACAACCTTACCATTCAGGGTGGTCAGACAGTAAACCTTGCAAACAACATCACCATCAACGGTGACCTAACTACGACAGCGGGTGTCTTTGCCGCCGCCGCCAACAGCATTGATCTCGTTGGTAATTTTATCAGCAACGCTGGGTTTACCTCCACAGCCGGTGGGAACTTCACCGTTTCAGGTCCTTCGTCTACGCTCACGGGCGGAGGTAGTACTCCGGTGTTCCGAAATCTTTTCGTGACAGGTTCCTTTTTACCCGCTGTGAATTTTCAAGTCAATGAAAATCTCAACGTAACGGTTGGGGCAACCCTCAATGCAACTGCTGGTACTGCCAGTTTTGGTGGTGCTGCCAGTGTGATCACCAACAGTGGGTCTTTGACGTTTTCCGGATTTGATCTTCTGACGGCATCTACCGTTACGTTCCCCGCGACGACGGTACGCGTCAACGGAAATTTCGACATCAGTACGGGTACCAGCGTGTTCAACAACGGTGGTGGTACTTTAGAATTTGGCGGAACAACAAACCTTCTGGGCACGGGTACAAAGACTTTCAACAACGTGACCGTACTGAACGGTGCTTCCTTCAATGGAGCTGTTTCCTGGGTATTTAACGGTGCTCTCGTAAACAATGGCACGATCAGTTTTACAGCTGGAACTTGCTCCACCAACAATGGTTCTATTTCCGGTACTGGATCTACCACGCTATTTGATTTGGATGTGGTTACCGGCACCCTAACGCAAGCTGCAGCAACCACCGTCAGTCTGCGCGACGATTTTGATGTTTCTGCTGGCGCCACATTTACGGCTGCAGCAACATCCACGGTAAGTTTCATTACAGCAACCTGCTCGATTACAGGTACGGGAACGAAGAATTTTGCAAATATCAGTGTCCCAGTGGGGGGTACGGTCACACACGGCGTCATCGTCAATGTGGCGGGCAATGTGACTGTCGATGGAACCCTGGCCAATGGCACGGGAACAACGGTATTCAACGGCGGAGCGATTTCGACTATTTCGGGAAGCGGTACGATTGGCTTCGATTTCATCACGGTCAACAGTGGGACTACGGTCAATGCGACGAGCAACATCAGCATCAGCGATGACATTACAGCAAATGGGGATTTGACTTCTACCCAGACAGTAACTATTTCAGGAACCACCGTTGTTCTTGCGGCATCCGGTGTTGTCACGTTCAACAACCTCACCGTGAACGCTGCCGTGACGTTTACTCCCAACGACAACATCATCATCAATGGTAATCTGGTGGTGGATGGTACGCTTTCAGATGGTACAGCCAACGCGGTCGTAACGTTTGCCGGAACCTCGACCGTCTCTGGAGCTGCAGCAGCCATCAACTTTCCCTTCCTGACAATTACAGGAACACTCACGGCGCACGCATCGGTGACGATGAATGTGGAACGCGACTTTACCAACAACGGTACATTCAACCACAACGGCGGGACCATCAATTTCACGACAACAGGCACAGTGCAGCAACAAATCCTGGGATCGCAGCCCATCACATTTAATAACCTGTCGGTAAGTAACGTGGGTGTAGCCACCGACCTGACCAACGGAAATAGTGCAGGCGTGACAATTGTAGGAACACTTTCCTTCAGCGAGATCAACGCCGTGTTTGATGCCGACGGCGCAGGTTCGGGGCTTTTGACGCTTGCTTCATCGAATGACAGTCCCGCTGTTGACGGCCGCATTGGTGCAATTTCTGCCGGTAGCAATGTAACGGGTAGTTTTACCGTTGAGCGGTATGTGTCGAGCGAGAACCGCATATATCGATACATCAGTGCCCCCGTAGTTGGTGCAACGGTGGCACAGTTGAAGGCAGGAATACCTGTTACCGGTACATTCACAGATCCTTCAGACGGAAGTTCAACGCCCCCTTGTGTTGGATGTATCACAACGAATCCCTCGCTGTATTACTGGGATGAGGCAACTCAAGCTTACGTCGCCTATCCGGCTTCTGGGTTGGCGAGCGCTGCGAGTTTGAATAATGGAAGGGGATACTCTGCGTTCTTCCGTCATACGGGCTCTGGCGCAGTAGGTACAGTTACGCTTTCTTTCAGAGGCACAAATCCATCCGCTGCGGGAATCAGTTTGCCGGTTGCACCCGGAGCAGGCGGATTCAGTCTGATAGGCAATCCCTATCCTTCTGCCATCGACTGGGCCAGTGCCACAGGGTGGTCTGTACGTACAGGCTTCTCCAACATCGCGGTGGTCCGCGACAATGCAACGGGTACGCACCAGTTCCTGGATGCCAACAGCGCATCACCTCAACTGATTGCTCCAGGCCAGTCGTTCTGGGTAGAGACGCTGGTGGCGGCCACACCGCTTACCATCAATGAGAATGCTAAAGCAACCGGGTCGTATGCGTTCTTCCGCCTGGATCAGCCGATGGAAGATATCCTCGAGCTGACACTAACCAAGGCAACAACAGGCACCACAGACAACGCACGGATTGTTGTCCGTGAAGGAAGCACACCGCTTAAAGACATGTACGATGCTTATAAATTCAACAACAACATCGACAACGGCAGTACCATTACGGAGGTGCAGGATATTTCAACGCTGACGGCAGAAGCCACGCCGAAGGCGCTTGCGGTAAATGCCATTCCGTCCATAGGATGTTCGCAAACGTTTAATATCAGGGTTACGAATTTTGTCAACGCAGGTGAGACTGTGGTGGATTACACACTGGGGATTAATCCGAGCGGCGCTATGAACGCTATGTCGTGGACACTGCATGATAATTATACCAATAGTGATTATAATTTGACGGCCAACGGGTCCTATTCGTTTACTGTCGACAATGGGATAGCGGCGAGTAAGGCAAGTGGTCGTTTTACGATCACAGCCACGGCCCCTGTAATCGATGGCAACAAAAGGGTTTCGGCCGCTGCGGCTACAGCCTGTGCGGGAAGTGACGCTATGATTACTTTGGCGGCAAGTCAAAATGGGATTGCCTACGGTGTGGAAGTAAACGGAACATACTATCCCAATGTAGTGTCAGGAACAGGTGGAGATGTGAATATCTTCATCGATCAGGACAAATTGCAGAACGGTGCCAACACGATCAATGTAAAGGCTAATTCGGGTTGCGAAGTCCTTGCGGTAGGCAGCCCGGTCCAAATCAATCAGGTTGCGATCTATCAGGCTGCTGCTGCCTCGCCTCCCGCGCAGTGCGCTTCCGGTACGTTTACGCTGGAAGCATCCGGCGCGCCGGGAGATGCGGTCTATCGCTGGTATGATTCCGTTGGAAGTTCAACCGTATTGGCAACCGGCGAGCAGTACACGCCAACCGTCTATGCCTCCCGTTCATATTTTGTCGCAGCCGTGAACCCTGCCGGTTGTGAAGGTACCCGGGTGGAAGTGGTGGCTACAGTCGCCGACCTATCCACAATGGTAGATATAGCGGCCGCAGAGCAGTCAGTATGCAGCGGAGGGCAAATGACTTTTACCAATACGGCCTCCAATGGCGTTGGTAACTTCCTCTGGTATGATTCTCCGGCACCGGATGCCGTAGTTGTTGCCACGGTGGCTAGTGGCGAAACGTTTAAACCTACATTGTACAAGAATGAAACCTATTTTGTGCGCTACTCGCCCGCGGCAGGGTGTATTGGAGATCCGATAGAGGTTCAGGCCACGGTGAGTTCATTTGCTCCGGTTCTATCACCAGTAGCAGTCAATGATGTCCTTTGTAAAGGGCAAAGTCACCAGTTTACGGTAAGCGGCGCTCCGGCGGGGTCTACGTATAAGTGGTACAATGCCGATGGCACCCAGTTGTTGAGCACCGGTTCCGTGTTTACCACTGAACCATTGACAAAGTCAGTCAACTACAAAGTAGCAGCAGTGGGCCCGGGAGGCTGTGAATCCGCTCAAACGATTTTTGTTGCTGAAATTGATGACTCGAATCCATCTGTGAATGTCACCACCAATCTGGGTTCATCCTCGATTTGCCAGGATACGGAGACCGAGATTTCCATCACGAACCCTGCCCCTGGTATGACGTACCGGTGGTACGAGGATAGTAATGCAACGGTACCCATCCATGAGGGTACAAACTTGCCGGCAACGATCTATTCCGATAATCAGTCCTATTACGTTGGCGCAGTTAACGGCAATGGGTGTGAGACAACAGCCGCCTCGAGGAAGAAGATCGACGTGAGCGTTTTTAAGTTCACTGAACCCACGATTGACGATACATTCTATGGGGTCCTTTCGACTTCCACGGCTCAGGCGTATCAATGGTATATTAATGGCGAGCCTATCACCGACGGACAGGGTCAGGAAATAAGGGTGTTTGACCCAGGGTATTACGCCGTAAGAATTGATATGCAAGGTTGTGTGGCCTGGTCGAATACGATATTCACCACCGACCTTATTACAAGCATCAACGACGAAAGCCGTGTCATCCGGTTCTTCCCGAACCCCACCTCCGAAAAGTTGACGATCCACGTCCTCGGCAATGAGCCGGTGTCTGGACAGCTCCTTGACGAGCAGGGACGGGTAATCACCGCAATACAGATGATGCAGGGCGACGGACAATGGAGCGGCGAACTTGATGTTCGTTCGTTCGCCAGCGGTTTCTATCTCCTGCGTCTTTCTTCCGGAAGCAAATCCGTCACACATAAAGTCATCATCAAGTAGCCATGCGGATTCTTACACCCCTTTTCATACTGGCCATTTTGCTCTTTCCATTGCTCGTAGCAGCCCAGCCTGGCGATCCCGGAGGAGACCCTGACGTGCCGATTTCGGGTATTGAATTCTTGCTTGGAGGCGGCGCCCTTCTTGGGGTTCGGCAGTTACTTTCCCGGTTCAAATCTTCCCGCAAGCAGTGATCCGCTGGTGGATCAAGTTGGTCCGGAACCTCAGGATATTACCCCGCTGGGTAATCATCTTCATCGATCTTTCTTTTATTTCATTTTCCGTCTTTCTCGGATTCCTTCTTCGCTTCAATTTCGCATTGAATGATTTGGTACGCCATGAGTACCAGCGGGGTATCCTCATCTATGCTATCTGCGGACTCATTGCCATTCTGTCCACGGGCAGCTACAAGGGGATCATACGTTACACAGGGCTTCAAGATGGAGCGCGCATCTTCTTCATGGTGATGCTGAACCTTGGTCTGGTGGTGCTGGTCAATTTGTTCTACGCATCGAACAAGCTGCCTTATGCCGTGCCGTACTCGGTAGTGATGATCAGCTTTCTGTCTTCATTCCTTTTCCTATTCAATTATCGATTGCTGGTCAAGTACTTCTTCTCGTATTATGAAGACCAGATGCTCAAGCGCTCGCGCGTACTCATCTTTGGTGCCGGACAAACAGGTATCATCACGCGTCATGTTATTGAATCCTCCAAGCGTATGCGTTTGATGGGCTTCCTGGAGGATAACCCGGACAAGATCGGGAAGGTGCTCGATGGCGTTCGTATCTATAGCGCGCGCAGAACCGAGCTTGAGGCA
>CAYMPU010000003.1:0-22989 GCA_964392375.1 uncultured Ohtaekwangia sp.
GTATCCCGTATTGCCTTGAGTGACCTACCCGAAGGAAGCACCTTTCACATTCGTGGGCGATGGTTTGAAAAAGGAAAGCTCAGGCGTACGCGCGTACTCTGTCGCGAACTTTCATCTCGTCGCAACTATCTCATTGCGGCGGATACACTGATCGGAAATCCAGACTAATCCTTTTGGCCAACGGAACGCACAGCCTTTCTCACTGACCCATACTTCTTCAGCAGTCGGCCGGCCGCGGCCTCGGTGACACCCAACTCATCCATGATCATACGGGTGCCGCGGTGAATGAGCTTGTTATTGGTGAGCAGCATGTCCACCATCTTGTTGCCTTTCACACGACCTAAACGGATCATGGTAGCCGTGGAAATCATATTCAGCACCAGCTTCTGCGCTGTACCTGCCTTCATCCGTGTAGACCCGGTGACAAACTCAGGGCCCACCACCACTTCGAGGGGATGATCGGCATTTTCCGCCAATTCACTTCCGCGGTTGCACGTGATGCATGCTGTGGGTATTCCTCTCTTCCGTGCCTCTTTCAAACCACCAATCACATAGGGCGTCCGTCCTGAAGCGGCGATGCCTATCAACACGTCCTTCTTGCTGATCGAGAATTTCTGCAGGTCCTTCCAAGCTTGCTTTTCATCATCCTCGGCATATTCAACGGCACGACGTATAGCCTTGTCGCCACCGGCAATCAGACCAATCACTTTTCCTTCGGGCATTCCGTATGTCGGTGGAATTTCCGACGCATCAACGACACCCAGGCGACCACTGGTGCCCGCACCAATATAGAACAACCGGCCTCCGTCGGCCATTCTCGCAACAATTACTTTGATAAGCTTCTCCATCTTCGGTATGACCCTCCGGATCGCCTGAGGGACCGTTGCATCCTCCTGGTTAATGCCTACGAGGAGTTTCCGGATACTCATTTTCTCCAGGTCCTTGTAGCGGGAAGCTGATTCGGTTGTTGTCATGGATAAACGAAGATAGGCAGAATGATCACCATCACATCAGGCCACATCACTTTGATGGTACAACGTAAGGCCTGCGATTGGAGTCTCAAGGATATTTTTAACCGTAACACCTTTGTCATTCGCTACCTGCCGGAGAAGGTCACTGTAATAAAAAGCGATGGATCCAACAAAGTGAACCTTCACGTTCCGATAGTCCGGATACTTCATCACATTATTCTCATAAAATTCGGAGAAACCGTTGTAGACCAACCGATAGCAATACGGTTCTTTCAAGTGCTGAAAAATGAACTTTGAAAAAGTGGCCAGAAAAGTGCTGGGCTTTTCCTGCTGATAAATTTTTTCGAGGAACTCTTCCCGTGTGAATGGAAAACGTTGTTGAAATTGCTTCGCAAGGTCCTCCGGCATTTTTTTTCTGAGGTAGTCCACGAGCAGCGTTTTGCCCAGGTTTGTTCCCGACCCCTCATCCGCCAGAATCCAGCCAAGATTGGCCACCTGATCGGTGATGGTATTGCCGTCATAAAGGCAGGAGTTTGAGCCGGTGCCGAGGATGCAGGCAATGCCTTTTTCACGACCGCACAGTGCCCGTGCTGCGCCGAGGAGGTCCCACTCAATATTTACCGTAGCACCCGGAAAGAATTCCAGAAATGCCGATCGGACGAGATCCTGATTGCGTGGAGAGGAAACTCCGGTGCCATAGAAAAATACTTTCTTCACATTGGCTTGAACCACAGGAATCAACGATTCCCGGATACTCTTCTTTAGATGGTCCAGCGGTTGGTAATAGGGATTAAATCCCGGGGAATTGGCCTGCTGAATCGTCCCATCGTTTGCAAGCAGGCGCCAGTCGATTTTTGAACTTCCACTATCAGCGATGATGATCATATTCAGTTGTTGGCGATACCAAAGATCGGTCAATTCTTGTAATTGGATACCTCACAAAGAATTTCCGGGTAAGCGTCCTATCTCCATGAACGGGGCAAACACCTCTTCGGTGTGCCGTGCCTTGGGCCTTATCCAGGCCATTGCGGAGGGCCCGTTGCGGCGGTTGTAGTTGGGGAGCTCACTCTTCATGGGTTATCCTGGAACTGGTCTTTACTCAAAATGCAGCCTGCGGGTGGGATTTGGGTTAAAAAGTGAACCCATGAATCGTAAACTTTTTATCTTTCAGATTCCAAACCCAAACCTATGAAATCTTTGACGATCCTGTGGGCCTTCATCGCCCTCCTTTCGCTCTCTTGTGCTGAAAAGAAACCCTTCGAACGGATGAACGATGAGCAGTTGCGGGCATACGCGGATGAACTTGCGCACAAGTACATTATAACCGACGGACACGTCGACCTGCCGTTTCGTCTGAAGATGGACAAATTTGTTGTCAGTCGTGAGTACATGGGTATTCCCATCAAGACGGACGAGGGTGACTTTGATTATGAGCGCGCAAAGAAAGGCGGCCTGGATGCTCCCTTCATGTCGATATATATTCCTTCCTCTTATCAACTGCAACCCGACATGGGCAAAGCGCTCGCAGATTCCCTGATCAACATGATCAGTGGTATCGCAGAAAACCTGCCCGACAAATTTGCGCTCGCCGGTTCCGTTGAAGAGGTTCAGCAGAATTTTGCCAAAGGAATCATTTCCCTACCCATGGGAATGGAAAACGGTGCTCCTATTGGCAACGACATCAAGAATGTAAAGTACTTCTACGATCGTGGCATTCGTTACATAACGCTTACCCATGGCAAAGACAACCAAATCTGCGATTCCTCCTATGACACAATCCACACCTGGAACGGTCTTAGTCCTTTCGGGCGGGAAGTGGTAGCCGAAATGAATCGGGTCGGCATCATGGTTGATATCTCACATGTTGACGACAGCACGTTCTATCAGGTCATGAAGATTACCAAGGCGCCAGTCATTGCTTCCCATTCCTCTTGCCGCACGTTTACGCCAGGCTTCCAGCGCAACATGAGCGACGATATGATCAAGAAATTGGGTGAAAATGGTGGCGTTATTCAGATAAACTTTGGCTCGAGCTTCCTTGACTCCACCGTGGTGAAGCAAAATGAGGCTAACCGGAACAAATTGCGTGCGTTGCTCGCCGAGAAGGGACTAGGCATGCGCGACTCATTGGCCAAGCCCATCATTGAGGAATTCCGAAAAGGGAACCCTTCACTCTACGCGGATGTTGAAACTGTTGCCAATCACATTGATAACGTGGTTAAACTTGTCGGCATCAATCATGTGGGTATTGGTTCTGACTACGATGGGGTTGGCGACAGCCTGCCCACTGGCCTGAAGGATGTTTCCCAATATCCCAATCTCATTTATGCGCTTCTGAAACGGGGGTATACCGAATCGGACATAGAAAAGATCTGTTCAGGCAACGTGTTTCGGGTCTGGAAGAAAGTGGCCGAAGTGGCGGCACAATCCATGTAATTACAGCGATTACCGAAAGACAGCGAAAGGCATTAATTGCATCTTATGAACGACAGCAACAAAAAGGACTATCATCGGGCAGTAACACTTTCCAAGTGGGTCACCGTTCTTGGGTTTGGGTTGTTCTGTGTCGTGGCCACAGCACAGCCATCCAACAAATCATTCCGTCTTCCTAGAAACGCAACGCCCGCTGACTACGATCAACACCATGTACTGGTTAAACTGAAGCCCGGCCACCGGGACATCTTCCGTAACACGAGTGGACGTACCTCCGCAGGGATTCCGCCGGAAGTTGGCTTCGCTGGGGTGCGTGAATTCGTTCCTTCAAAAGGGGCAATGTCAGCCAAAGGTAGGCAAGGCCCACGGCGTTCTGTCTCTTCGGTAGATATCGGTTTGTACTACCGGGTTTCCTGTGTACCCGGAACCAGCATTGAAGACTTCATCAATGGCCTATACAAGACGGGATATTTTGAAATCGTGGAGCCTGAATACGTTAACCGGATGACGTTTATTCCCAGTGATCCAGCCCAGTCCAATCAGTACTATCTCGGGAACATTCGTGCATTTGAAGCCTGGGATCAGACGCAGGGCGACGAATCCATCACCATTGCGATTATTGATTCAGGAGGTGACTTGATTCATGAAGATCTTGCCGCCAATATATACTCCAATCCCGCAGAGATTATAGACGGAATTGACAATGATGGCAATGGTTGGATTGATGATCCTAAAGGATGGGACTTCATTGGCAATGATCTGGCCAACCTGAATGATCCCAACTTCGAAGGCGACAACAGTCCACAGTTGGTCACCAGCGGTGTCGTGGGTCATGGGGTGTCGGTGGCTGGATGCGCAAGTGCCGCAACAAATAACGGCGTGGGCATCTCCGGTGTGGGCTTCAAAACAAAGCTCATGTTCACCAAACACTCTGCTGACAATCAACCCAACAACACGAGCATTTATCTTGGTTACGATGGCCTGCTTTATGCAGCTCTCAGCGGGGCGGATATTATCAATTGCTCCTGGGGTGGTTCATTCCGCAGTGAGATCATTCAGGATATGATCAACTTCATCGCCGTTGACCTTGGTGTTCTGGTTGTTGCCGCAGCCGGTAACAGTTCCCTTGAAATACCCTTTTATCCTGCGGCCTATGATAATGTTCTTTCTGTATCCGCGGTGAGCCAAAGCAACAGCAGGGCTTCCTTCAGCAACTTCGGCACGTATGTCGACATCGCGGCGCCGGGTGTAGGAATCTTTACAACTGCCTTCGGAAACGGCTATACCACCACCCAGGGAACCTCCTTTTCCTCGCCCATTGTAGCTGGTGCGGCGGCGCTTGTCATGGCAAAGTTCCCCGGTTTCACACCACAGGAAGTCGCCGAACAACTGCGCGTTACCGCCAACAGTGTAGAACTGAATGCCAACAACCCCGCTTATCTCGGGAGGCTGGGCAAAGGCGTTCTTGACATCAACGCAGCGCTAACGACAACTTCCCCGTCGGTCAGAGCATTCAATCCCCGGTTGCGAAATGCCAATGGGTCTCCTGCAGAAGCTGGTGAAGTCGGACTACTGACACTTTCCCTCAAGAACATTCTTGCCTCCACATCAACAGCGCTTGAGATCAGTATCCTTGAAAACTCGCCCTTCATCAGCATCCTTAAAGGCACAATAAAACCCGGCGCTATTCCCAGCGGTACTACCATAAACAACAACCTCTTTCCGTTTGAGATTCAAATCGCTGCTTCGGTGCCAGAAAACTTTGTAATGCCCATCACCATTACCTATAAGGACGGAACTTACATTGACCAGGAAGAGATAACCTTTCTCTTGAACCCAACATTTATTGATGTCGATGAAAACCTGGTGACAACGACCATCAGCAACACCGGGCGCATTGGATATGAAGATGCCGAAAGCACCACCCGTACCAAAGGTGTGGGCTTTGTGTACGACAACCTGTCGATCCTGTATGAAATGGGCATCATCATGGGCACCGGTACCGGAGCACAGTTATACAACAACGTTCGTGGCAACAGCGGGAGCTACGATCAGGATTTCATTTCCATCGGTCAAAAAATCAAAGAGATTTCTCCGGGTGTGCGATCCTCCTCTGAGGTATTCGGCACACTCAGCAATAGTTCGACCGCAGCATCGCAGGCCTTCCAGCTGAAGTACCGGAGTCTTGCCTGGAAAGAAGCACCTTATGACAAGTTTGTGATCGTAGAGTACATTGTTTCCAATCCCACGGCCAATGCAATCAACAATTTCTATATCGGGCTTTTTGCTGATTGGGATATCACCGACAACGGAGTCGCGGATATCGCAAAATGGGATAACGACCTAAAAATGGGCTATGTATATCCCGCTACCGCAAGCGTACTTCCCCATGCCGGCATTCAGTTGCTTACCGGTACGCCAACGCATTTTGCCATTGACAACAACCAGGGTGTTGCCGGCAATCCTTTCGGTTTATACGATGGATTCACGGATAACGAGAAGTTCGGCTCGCTTAGCGGCGGATTTGGGGTTAGATCCGAGGCAGGCGTCTCGTCAGGTGGTGCTGATGTCAGTCACATTGTAGGGACAGGACCCTATTCGATTCCTGCTGGTCAGGAAATCAAAATTGCTTTTGCGCTCCACGCTGCTCCCACAATCGATGACCTTCGGCTGTCGGGTAAATATGCTGACTCTGTCTACAACTTCACGTTGAATGCACCGATGCCCGTCATTGCTGATGTCAACACCTGTTACAATGCAGGAGCATCCATCACCGCCAGCGGCGCTGCTGAATTCAATTGGTATCATGCCTTTACGGGTGGAGAACCATTCCACACGGGCCCAAGTTTCAATACCCCCAACCTGGTCAATGATACTACCTTCTATGTGTCAAACGCCGACGAATCGTATGAGAGTGTGCGCACACCGGCCAACGTTTTTGTCAAGGCCAATCCTGCCGTAGCAACTTCCGGCTCCACCTTGATTTGTGACAATGCTTCGGTCACTTTGTCTGCCTCCGAGGCTGACACCTATCTCTGGAGCAATGGCGCAACAACACAAGCCATCGAAGTGAGCGCTCCGGGCATTTACTCCGTAACGGTAGGAAGCACCAGTCCTGTTTGCCAGACAACTTCGGCTGACATCGAAGTGACCACCCAGCCCTCACCAATTTCCCTGTTTGCCGTTTCGGGTGAGTTGAAGTCCTTTTCTACGATCCAGTTTACGGATCAAAGTACGGGTGCTGTTGCCTGGCAATGGGACCTTGGCAATGAGCAAACCAGTACACTGCAGAATCCAACGGCAACTTATACGGCAGCTGCTCCTATCGAAATCAAACTCAAAGTGACCGCGGCTAACGGCTGTGAAGCAGAGTCTTTGCAGACCTTTGATTTGGTTACCGCCCTGGAAGACGATGGAAACTCCTTTTTGGAAGTCTATCCCAATCCTACCCATGCGTCACTGTTTGTTGATGTTGGTCACTCAGGGGCCCGATCCGCGGAATTGATCACCCTTCAGGGACAGGTGGTCTACCGTCAAGGTGGGATTAACAGCGCCAGCTTCGAAATACCCCTTGGTGGACTTCCTGATGGAATCTACATTGTTCGTGTTGCTTTCCCGGATCGGGTGCTCAACAAGAAGGTTGTAAAGATTCATTGATAAATCCCCGATCACAGCCAGCTTGTAGATACTCAGAATTAAAGTGCAGGGTTTGAGCCGCCATGCTGAATTTCCTCAGTATTTTTGTCGCCGGTTTAACTAATTCCCAGATCCAGAATGCCCCGCGACAGAAGCATCCGCTCCGTGCTGATCATCGGCAGCGGACCCATCATTATTGGCCAGGCGTGTGAGTTTGATTATGCCGGTACCCAGGCTGCCCGTTCCCTCCGCGAAGAGGGCATTGAGGTCGTTCTGATCAATTCCAACCCGGCAACGATCATGACGGACAAGATCAATGCAGATCATGTCTACCTCAAACCCCTGGAGAAGAAATACATCAAGGAAATCCTTGAAAACCATCATATCGATGCCGTTTTACCCACCATGGGAGGCCAAACTGCCCTCAATCTCTGCATCGACTGCGAGAAAGCAGGGATTTGGCAACATTATGGTGTCCGAATTATCGGCGTCGACATTCACGCCATAGAGACTACGGAAGATCGGGAGAAGTTCAGGCTCAAAATGAATGAGCTTGGTGTCGGCGTTTGTAAAGGCGCAACTGCCTCCTCCTTTCTGCAGGGAAAGGAAATTGCTCAGGAAATCGGATTCCCGCTGGTGATTCGCCCATCGTTTACGCTCGGTGGTACCGGGGGTGGCTTTGTAGAAAAACCCGAAGACTTTGATGAGGCCCTCAATCGCGGCCTTCACGCTTCACCCATCCACGAAGTACTGGTGGAGCAAAGCATCATGGGCTGGAAAGAATACGAGCTGGAACTTCTGCGCGACAGCAATGGCAATGTGATCATCATCTGTTCTATCGAGAATTTCGATCCGATGGGCATACATACCGGCGACTCGATCACCGTGGCGCCAGCGATGACACTGCCCGATACCGTGTATCAGCACATGAGGGATCTCGCCATCAAAATGATGAATGGGATCGGAAAATTTGCTGGTGGTTGCAATGTGCAGTTCTCGGTCAACCCTGACAATGACGATCAAATCATCGGTATTGAAATCAACCCCCGCGTATCGCGGTCTTCTGCACTAGCCTCCAAAGCAACGGGCTACCCTATTGCCAAGATTGCTGCCAAACTTGCGATCGGATACAACCTTGATGAACTGAAGAACGCCATCACCGGAACAACGACAGCTTACTTTGAACCTGCGCTCGACTACGTGATCGTAAAAATTCCACGGTGGAATTTCGACAAGTTTCAGGGAGCCGACCGAAGGCTTGGGCTCCAGATGAAATCTGTCGGCGAGGTCATGGGCATCGGTAGAAATTTTCAGGAGGCTCTTCAGAAGGCCTGCCAGTCGCTGGAAATTCGACGCAACGGCCTTGGTGCAGATGGAAAGGAACTCACCAAACAAGCTGACCTCCTCTATAGCCTGGAGCATCCAAGCTGGAACCGGCTTTTCCACGTCTACGACGCAATGAAGCTTGGTATCTCGATGAAGACAATTCAAAAGCTTACGAAGATCGACTCTTGGTTCCTTGAGCAAATTTGGGAACTCATTGAACTGGAAAAGGAGATTGAAAAATACAACCTGGACACGATTCCAAAGGATCTGCTTCGCAAGGCCAAAGAGAAAGGATACGCCGATCGCCAGATCGCCCATCTGATCCGCTGTCTGGAGAGTGAAGTGCACAAGAAGCGCCGAACGCTGGGCATCAACCGTGTTTACAAACTCGTTGATACCTGTGCGGCAGAATTTGAAGCGAAGACTCCTTATTACTATTCAACCTTTGACGCGGAAAACGAATCCGTTGTCTCCGACAAAAAGAAGGTCATTATTCTGGGTTCGGGCCCTAACCGCATCGGTCAAGGAATTGAATTCGATTACTCCTGTGTGCATGGCGTGCTCGCCGCCAAAGAGTGCGGCTATGAGACCATCATGCTCAACTGTAACCCCGAGACCGTCTCTACCGATTTTGACATTGCGGATAAACTCTACTTCGAACCCGTTTTCTGGGAACATCTTTGGGACATCATCCAGCATGAAAAACCCGAAGGCGTCATCGTACAACTCGGAGGACAAACCGCGCTGAAGCTGGCTGAAAAACTCCACAAATACGGTGTGAAGATCATGGGCACATCGTTTGAAGCCCTCGATCTGGCTGAGGATCGTGGAAGCTTTTCAACCTTGCTCAAAGATCTCAACATCCCGTATCCTCACTTCGGTGTTGCACGCGATGCGGATGAAGCTCTGGAAGTTTCGAAGACAATTGGCTTCCCCCTGCTCGTGCGCCCCTCCTACGTACTCGGAGGTCAAAGCATGAAAATTGTAATCAACGAGAAAGAGCTCGAAAACCACATCCTCGATATCTGGAAGCATCTTCCCGAGAACAAAGTGTTGCTGGACCACTTCCTTGATGGCGCCATTGAAGCCGAAGCGGATGCTATTTGCGATGGTGAAGACGTCTACATCATCGGCATTATGCAGCATATCGAGCCGGCTGGCATTCACAGCGGTGACTCCTATGCCGTGCTGCCGCCATATAACCTCGGAGATTTCGTTGTCAAACAAATTGAAAGCCACACCAAACGGATTGCCCTTGCGCTGAAGACAGTTGGATTGATCAACATCCAGTTTGCGATCAAGAATGACAAGGTTTACATCATCGAAGCCAATCCGCGAGCATCCCGTACGGTTCCATTCATCTGCAAAGCCTACGATGAACCCTATGTGAACTACGCCACCAAGGTGATGTTGGGTGAAAAGAAAGTGAAAGACTTCCATTTCAAACCCACAAAGAAGGGCTACGCCATCAAGGTACCTGTCTTCTCTTTCTCCAAGTTCCCCGAGGTGAACAAGGAGCTTGGACCGGAGATGAAATCAACGGGTGAAGCGATCTATTTCATCGACGACCTGATGGACGATTACTTCATGAACATTTACGCCGAGCGGAATTTGTATCTCAGCCGGTAGAACATTTACTCTCTTCGCAAGGAGTTTACCGGGTTCACAATCGCCGCCTTGATTGACTGGTAGCTCACGGTGAGCAAAGCAATCGCAATGGCCAGCAAGCCGGCGATGACAAATGCGTCAACTCCAATCGGGATACGGTAGGCGAATCCACTTAGCCAGGAATTCATCAGGTACCACGCCACGGGAATCGCCAGCACGAGAGCGATGAGTACGAGCTTCGTAAAGTCTTTGGACAACAACAACACCACGCCGGGTACTGAGGCGCCCATTACTTTGCGGATGCCGATCTCCTTTGTGCGCTGGCCAGCTGTGTATGCAGAAAGTCCGAAGAGACCAACGCAGGCGATGATGATGGCTAAGCCTGAAAAGACACGGAATATTTTTCCTGACTGTCGTTCCTGTGCATACCCCTGATTGAGGTTATCCTCCAGAAACTCATATTTGAATGGACGGGAAGGAGCCAACTCCTTCCACAGGGCCTCAACCTTACCTATAGCCTCCTGCTTCATGCCTTCCTTCGTCCGGATAGCCACATAGTTGGTGTTGGCTCGCTGACCAAAAACTTCATTGCTGAACATGACCAGCGGGGTTATCTCATCACGCAGCGATTGGAAGTGAAAATTCTTCACTACACCGACGATCGTAAAGAGGCGTTCCTTTTGTCGAGCCGAATCCCCGCGAAAAAGGTCGCTGTTGGAAAGGCGCTGCCCGATGGGATCTTTTAACCCAATGGTTTTAACCGCAGTTTCATTCAGGATAACACTCATTGAATCAGAAGTCTCCTTCGAAAAGAATCTTCCTTCTCTCAACTCAAAGCCGATGGTCGATGCAAAATCATCATCCATCACAATCGACTTTACGGTAAGTACTTCATTGGATCCTGCAGGCTGAAACATCTGTCCAAACACATCATCCCTGTTTCCTACCCGTGCACTTGTACCCGCCGCAGAAACCACTTCGGGCATTTGCCGAACCTTTTCAATGAATGTCTCGGCATTCTGATCAAGGGTAAACGCTCGCTCCACCATGATCACCGATTCCTTGTCAAAGCCAAGGTCCTTGTTCATCATAAAGTCCATCTGTCTGCCTACAAGCAATGTTGCCACAATCAGGAAAACTGAAATCATAAACTGAAACACTACCAATCCATTTCGTAGCATGGACCCGCTGGAGCTGCGGCTAAACGACCCCTTCATAACGTCCACCGGATTAAATGATGAAAGCACAAAGGCTGGGTAAAGACCCGCCAGCACTCCGACCAACATGGCAAAGCCAATGAGGCCAAGAATGACATCTGCGCCGATGGCGAAATGCAGCTGCTTCTCGACAAGGTTGTTAAATCCTGGGAGCAGGAGGTACGTGGCAACTACGGCCAATAGTGTGCTCAGCACAGCAAGCAAAATCGCTTCTAATAGGAATTGCGTGATCAACTGGTTCCTCAAGGATCCCATGACTTTGCGCATGCCCACTTCACGGGCACGCGACGCCGAACGAGCCGTCGCCAGATTCATGAAATTGATGCAAGCGATAACCAGAATCAGCAATGCAATGAATGACAAACCATAGACATATTTCCGATTGCCACTGGGTGAGGTCGTGAACTCCAGGTTTGTAGGGTCGAGGTGAATTGACGTCAGCGGCTGGAGGAAATACCGATAGCCGTTCCCGGCTTTCTTGTAGTCCTGCCACGATTGCTTCAACTCACTTTCAATCTGACCCGACGCGTAGGTATCCACCATCTGGGGAAACTTGGCTTCAAGAGCCGCAGCATTTGACCCTGGCTTCAGTTTGATGTAGGATTGTGAATTAAAACTGATGTAGTTCTCCTGTGCAAAAAATTGGGCCGAGTTGAACGTGGCCATGAACTCAAACTTCAGGTGCGAATTGTCAGGCCATTTTTCGAATACACCGGTCACTTTAAACTCACCGAAGTTCCCTTTCAATACCTTGTTCAATGGATCCTCTGATCCAAAGTACTTTTCAGCCGCTGCCTTACTGATGACGATTTGATTATTTGCAGCCAACGCTGTCTTTCGATCGCCTTTAATCAGGGGGATATCAAAAAAGGAAAAGAACGATGAATCCGTGAAGTAGAAATTGTCTTCTTCAAATGATTTCAAGTTCTGGCCTGGTGCCTCGTAATTGATCACCACGCCATTATTGGGGCCCAACAAATGCAGGTTGTTTTCTACCTCAGGAAAATCCTTCTGCATCGTGGGTGCGTAACTGTGTGGAATGACGGCATAAAATGTTGAATGGTTGGGGTATTTACGTTCCAGCCCCAGCTTGAAAATCCTGTCCGCCTGAGGTAGGAATTTGTCGTACGAGGTCTCGTACTGGACATAGAGTACAATGAGCAGGCAGGCGGTAATACTAACGGCCAGGCCTAGCACATTGATGAAGGTGTAGATTCGCTGTTTGACAAGGTTTCGAACAGCAATCCGGATAAAATTGGTAAGCATGGAATAAAGACGAGGGAAAGTCCGATTAAGTTTGAAACATGACGCCTTTTCGAACTTGGGTGGCCCAAAATACCCATGAGAGCCCGAATTTACCCTTAAAGTCTGTAGAAACCTTTACCTTTGACCTTCTGTTTAAGGCCTATGTGGAAGCTGATTCTGGTCCTGGTCCTCATCATTTACCTGTTGAATAAGATCTCCATGGTCCTTTTCCGCGCTATGGGCCGTCAGCAACCCCCTCCGCCTCCTTTTGGTCGACCTGGCAATGGCACAGTTAACAATGGCAAGCAAACTCCAAAACGTGGCGGAATAAAGGGCGGGGAGTATGTCGACTACGAAGAAGTAAAGTGAAGCCTTCCCTAGCATACCCATCACCGTGAGTGTCGTTCACTTCTTTAAATATCAGGCTGCTGGCAACGATTTTATTCTCGTCGACAACCGTAATGGCGACTATGCGTTTTCCAACGAGCAGATCTCTGCACTTTGCCATCGACGATTCGGGATTGGCGCCGATGGAATTATCTATTTGAACCTTGATCCTCAGGCAGACTTTCGCATGGTGTATCATAACGCCGACGGAAGTCAGAGCTTTTGTGGAAACGGATGCCGGGCGATCGTGCATTTCGCCAATAGCCTGGGCCACATTGGAAGGCAAACCGTCTTCACAGCTCATGATGGGCGGCATGTTGCCGAAATTCTCGATGACGGAAACATTCGGGTGTCCCTGAATGATGTTCGCTCCATCCAGCAGAAATCCCCTCATGACTTTTTCATTCATACAGGAACTGAACATCACGTTCGGTTCGTAGACAAGCTCGACGAGTATGCCGTATTTGATGAAGGCCGGAAAATCCGTTACAGTCTGGAGTACCCCAAAGGCACGAACGCTAATTTTGTCGAGCGCCTTCCCAATAACCAAATCGCGTTCCGTATTTACGAGCGTGGCGTTGAAGACGAGACCTTTTCCAGCGGATCCGGCGCCACAGCCTGTGCTTTGGTCAGCGCAAAGCAGTTTGGGCTACCATCACCCGTTCTGCTCAAGGCACGAGGCGGATATCTCTTGGTGGAATTCAAGGCCCATCCTGATGGCTCTTTTACCGACATTTTCTTCACCGGCCCTGCCCAACTGGTCTTTGAGACACGGCTGCAGGTATAAACCTGCCAAAATGCCTGTTTCGGGCTCTTTGGACCTATAATTGCACCCTCGAAAATCTTAACTTTACGCCCCTTGGTCCACGGTGGACTTACGGTTCGTGGACGCTGACTGCTTATGCTGAAATTCATTGCCAAAATCTTCGGGACAAAATCTGAAAAAGATATAAAACGGGTAATGCCGCTGGTTGAAGCGACCAAGCGCGAATACCAAGCCCTGATCTCCCTTTCCAACGACGAACTACGCGAACGCACCCGCAAGGTCGAAGTCCGGATTGCCGAGGCCCTCAAACCCATCGACCAGCAAATTGTTGATCTCCACAAGTCGATAGGCGAAAGCCCGGAGATGGATCTTCATCAGAAGGAAGCCATCTTTCAACAGATCGACGCTCTTTCGCTAACACGCAACAAAGAACTGGAAAAGGTGTTGCTGGAGGTTTTACCTACAGCTTTCGCCATTGTCCGCGATACCGCGCGCCGCTTTAAAGAAAATGCTTTCCTGGAAGTGACGGCCACCGAAAATGACCATCGCTTTGCTGCGCAATATCAGCATGTAACGATTGAGGGCGACAAGGCTAAATGGGCAAACCAATGGCTTGCCGCCGGCAACCTGACAACGTGGGACATGGTTCACTACGATGTTCAAATTATCGGTGGTATCGTTCTTCACGAAGGAAAGATCGCGGAGATGGCAACGGGCGAAGGGAAAACGTTGGTAGCCACATTCCCCGCCTTCCTCAATGCTCTTGCACGACGTGGCGTGCACATTGTTACCGTAAACAATTACCTGGCCTCACGCGACAGCGAGTGGATGGGGCCGCTGTTTCAGTTTCATGGACTACGTGTCGACTGTATTGACCGACATGAGCCCAACTCCAGTGCTCGCCGCAATGCGTACCAGGCAGACATCACATACGGTACCAACAACGAATTCGGTTTCGACTACTTACGCGATAACATGGCACGTGATCCGGAAGACATGGTACAGCGTGGCCATCATTTCGCCATGGTCGACGAGGTCGATAGCGTGTTGGTCGATGAGGCACGTACTCCCCTGATCATCTCAGGACCCGTTCCACGTGGTGATGAGCATGAATTCTATGATCTCAAGCCCCGCATCTTCAAGGCTGTTGAAGCACAAAAGAAACTGGTAACACAATTTCTCAATGACGCCAAGAAGCTGATCAGCGAAGGGAACGAAAAAGAAGGTGGTCTGGCACTGTTTCGTGCCCACCGCGGCATGCCAAAGTTCAAGCCCCTCATCAAGTTCCTCAGTGAATCAGGCAACAAGTCGATCTTGCAAAGGACAGAGAATTACCACCTTCAGGACAATAAGAAGGAAATGCCCAACGCCGACGCACCGTTGTTCTTCGTCATCGACGAAAAAGACAACAGCGTCGAGCTGACGGAAAAAGGAATTGACCTCATCACGGGTGAGGGCGAAGACAAGCGATTCTTCATCTTGCCTGAGATCGGCATGGAGCTGAATAAGATTGAAAAAGATCCTACCCTTGAAGCCGCTGCGCGATTCGAAAAGAAAGAAGCGCTCATTCGGGACTATTCCAGCAAGGCCCAGCGCATTCATAGCATCAATCAATTGCTGAAAGCCTACACCCTTTTTGAGAAAGACACGGAATACATCATTGTTGACGGCAAGGTAAAAATTGTTGATGAGCAAACCGGTCGTGTGCTGGAGGGTCGCCGCTATTCAGACGGTTTACACCAGGCCATCGAAGCAAAGGAAAACGTCAAAGTGGAGGATGCAACGCAGACGTATGCTACCATCACGTTGCAGAACTATTTCCGGATGTACCATAAACTCGCTGGTATGACGGGAACAGCGGAAACGGAAGCGGGCGAATTGTGGGATATCTACAAACTCGATGTGGTGGTCATCCCCACAAACAAGCCTGTGACCCGCGTCGATATGGATGACCTCGTACACAAAACCATGCGCGAGAAATTCAACGCCGTGGTCGAGGAAATCGTATCCTTAACGAAGGAAGGAAGACCCGTTCTTGTAGGAACAACCTCGGTAGAGATTTCAGAATTACTGAGCCGTATGCTCCAGCTTCGCAAAATCAAACATAATGTCTTAAACGCAAAGCAGCACCAACGTGAAGCTGAGATTGTGGCAGAAGCCGGAAAGCCCAGCACCGTTACCATCGCCACCAACATGGCCGGTCGCGGAACAGACATCAAGCTCACATCCGAATCGCGAGCTGCGGGAGGGTTGGCCATCATCGGTACGGAACGTCATGAGTCACGTCGCGTAGACCGCCAGTTGAGGGGTCGTGCAGGACGACAGGGGGATCCGGGGACATCGAAGTTTTACGTTTCTCTGGAGGACAACCTCATGCGTCTCTTTATGCCGGAACGCATCGCCAGAATCATGGACCGTCTTGGACTCAAAGAAGGGGAAGTGATATCACACTCCATGGTCACCAGTTCTATCGAACGTGCACAAAAGAAGGTAGAAGAAAACAACTTTGGCATTCGGAAGCGCCTTCTGGAGTATGACAACGTCATGAACTCCCAGCGGGATGTCATCTATCGTCGCCGACGTAACGCTTTGTATGGCGAGCGTCTTCAGCTCGACATCCTCAATATGCTTTATGATACGTGCGATGATATCGTTTCGAATGCTAATGCAGCTGAATCTGCCGACACGCTACGCATGAGCGTACTTACAACCCTTGGCCTGGATTTTGCAATTACACAGGAAGAGTTCAGCGCTATGGACCAGACACCGTTGGCCGAAAGCCTGTATGCCAAGGCCCTCGAGCACTATGAGACAAAGAACAAGGCGGTGGCCCAGAAAGCATTGCCTGTATTACAAGATATCAATCGCACGCGCGGAGCAACGATCGAGAATATTCTCGTTCCGTTTACCGATGGCATGAAGCAAATCGGTGTGGCTGCATCGCTGAAGAAATGTATTGAAACCAACAATAACGAGCTCATTCGCTCGATGGAAAAAATGATCACGCTGGCCATCATCGACCAGCAGTGGAAAGAGCATCTCCGCGACATGGATGACCTCAAGCAAAGTGTGCAGAACGCAGTGTATGAGCAGAAGGACCCTCTGCTGATCTACAAGTTTGAGGGATTTGAGGCCTTCAAGCGGTTTATCGCCCGCGTGAATGAAGAAACGATCTCCTTCCTCATGAAGGCTGAAATCCCCATTCAGGACCAGGAAGAGGTACGGGAGGCTCGGGCACAACGTCGCGAGCGGTACAGTGAGCAGAAAGATGAATCACAATCACTGCTGCATGGTGGTGGGCAAGCTGCGGCGCCGCAACGTGACGTAGAGCAGAAAGTCGCGCCGGTACGTTCGGAACGGGTTGCTGGCCGCAACGATAAGGTTACCGTTCAATATCCTGACGGACGCGTTTTGAAAGATGTAAAGTACAAGAAGGTGGAAGACGATATTAAGAGCGGACGTTGTATTGTTACCGAACAATAATATGAGGTTATACGCTAAGTCAACGCTACAACAAGTTCCTGCTACGAAATGGCTGGTGGTTCTCGTCATGATGTTGTCTGGCACACTGTCTGGTTTTGCCCAACGTTCAGCTAAGCCGTACTATCATGAAGATTTGTATTCACTGCGTCCCAAACTGGCTGAACCTGCTGATTCCGCCATGGAGCAAAGTACTCACAAGCCCAAACAGTTTGTGACCGCGACGGCCAACGTGAATGAAAAGGTAGACGATGTGTTGGACAGCATCAACCGTTTCAACATTACCCGCAAGTTCATCGATGGCTATACCATTCAAATCTACTCCGGGCAAAACCGCGAGGAGGCGATGAATGTCAAGAAGAAAGCGGCTGAGACCAGTCTGAACGCCTTGTTGGAGTACAACCAACCAAAGTTCCGCGTTCGTGTTGGGAGCTATTATTCTCGCCTGGAAGCTCAGAAAGATCTGACGAAACTCAAGAAAGGCTTCTCGAACGCCATCCTCGTCCCTGAAAAAATTCTCGTCCGCTGATGACCCTGCTGGAATTCGTACGGAATGAATCGCGTTCCATTGCTCCTGAGGTTATTCGCTGGCGGCGACATCTTCATGCGCATCCGGAACTCTCCTATCAGGAAATAAATACCGCGAAGTTTGTAGCACAAACGCTGCGTGCAATCGGGATTGAACCTAAGGAAGGGGTTGCCGGCACCGGTGTTGTCGCGTTGATCGAGGGAAAGAACCCCTCCAGCCGCATCATTGCCCTTCGTGCTGATATGGACGCACTGCCCATTCACGAAGCAAACAACACGCCGTACCGATCACAAAACCCCGGCGTTATGCATGCTTGTGGGCATGATGTGCACACGACATCATTACTCGGAACAGCAAAGATCCTTGTCCAATCAAAGGACAAGTTCGAAGGAACGGTCAAGTTATTGTTCCAGCCTGGAGAGGAAAAAAATCCTGGCGGAGCTTCCTTGATGATTCGTGACGGCGCCTTGAAGAATCCTGAACCGGCGGCAATCATTGGCCAGCATGTGATGCCTTTGCTTCCGGTGGGAACTATTGGTTTCCGTGAAGGCATGTACATGGCCAGCTCCGACGAAATCTACCTTAAAGTAATCGGCAAGGGTGGTCATGCTGGCGCGCCGGAACTGCTGGTGGACCCGGTGGTCATCGCTGCTCACGTCATCGTTGCACTACAGCAAATCATCAGTCGTAATGCGAATCCGCGCCAGGCTACAGTACTTTCCTTCGGTAAAGTCATTGCTGAAGGCGCTACCAACATAATTCCCAACGAAGTAAATATTGCTGGTACTTTTCGGGCGTTGAATGAAGACTGGCGCGAAGAGGCCCTGAAGAAAATCGAAAAGATTGCCACTTCGATGGCCGATGGGATGGGTGGCCGGTGTGAGGTGACCATTTCACGGGGGTATCCCTATCTGGAAAATAATCCTGCATTGACCCGCAGTATACGCGCCGCCGCGGAAGATTATGTCGGAAAGGAGAATGTCGTGGATCTTGACGTGACGTTGGGGTCTGAGGACTTCGCCTACTATTCACACGTCGTTCCAGCTTCCTTTTACCGGCTCGGAACGCGTAACGAGGCCAAAGGAATAACTTCCTACGTCCACACGCCCACGTTCGATATTGACGAAGATGCTCTGGCGATTGGACCCGGTTTGATGGCCTGGATAGCGATCCGTCAACTCGGGGCCTGATCAGAGGCAATTAAGTCTCTGTTAATTCCTTTCCGGTCAACGGAGGGTGTCTATCTTTACAGGGTCTCATGCACGAACAACCTTCCCTCAGCGAACCGACACCGCCCAGTCAGACTAACTGGAAGATCATCGCACGGAACACGGCCTACATTCTTTTCGCGTTCGTGATTTTTCTCTTCGCGCTGGACCTGATGCTGTCTGCGCTGCAACACCTCGGAAAGACCGCGGCAGAAACCATTATCCTCGCTACCTCCAATCCCTTCACCGGGCTCTTTATCGGACTGTTGGTAACCGCTATCATCCAAAGCAGCACGGCAACGACATCGATGACCGTTGCACTCGTCGCTTCCGGTTCACTGACCTTGCAAAGTGCAATTCCGATTGTGATGGGTGCGAACATCGGCACCACCATCACCAGCACGATTGTTTCGCTGGGCTTCCTCCAAAGAAAAAAGGAATTTCGGCGAGCTGTAGCCGCCGGTACGTACCATGACTTCTTCAATATTCTCACCGCAATCGTTTTATTCCCCCTCGAGTTCTACTTTCAATTTCTTTCGAACATCGCCCAATTGATTGCCGATCAGTTCTTCCGTCAGCCCATAGGGTTTACGAGCACCAATTTTACCTTACTGGGTGGAGGGCTTAGTCGTCTCACCGACTGGATCAGTGTAACCATTGATAATGGATTTGTATTGATTGTCCTTTCTCTTGTCATTCTTTTTGGTTCGATCCTATTCTTCCGTAAAGTTCTGACTGATCTTCTAGGGTTCGGTTCTTCCGACCAGTTCCAGCGCTTCTTCTTTCAAAAGCCATGGAAGTCTTTTGGATGGGGCGTCCTTACTACGGCCGCGATCCGCTCGAGTACAGTGACGACTTCGCTGGTTGTTCCGTTGGTTGCCCAGAGGGTTGTCAAGCTCCGGAAGGCTATTCCTTTTATTCTGGGGGCAAACATCGGGACAACGATCAGTGCCTTTCTGGCTGCTATTGTCAATTCCAATGCCGCTATCAGTATTGCCATCGCGCATTTCCTTTTTAATTTGATCGGGGTTGTTCTGTTCTACGTTGTACCGGGCGTTCGTGAGTTACCCATAGCCCTCGCAACCGGTTTGGGGCGACTCACCATGAAATACCGACTTGCCGGTTTCCTCTACCTGTTACTTACATTCTTTATCATTCCCTTCTCTCTCATCTACCTGAACCGAAACGCTGTTTCCGTAAAGGAATTAGTTTACCAGCATACTGAGAACGGTATAAAGAGCTATACAACGGTCATTACCCGAACCTTTGAAAATCAGTTCATCAGTAGCTGGACAGAATACCCCGGAGAGCAATCGTCGGGCCCATCAAGAATTTATTCAGTTTACCACAAGAACAACCTGCTCATCATCAACAATGAACTCTTTGAACTGAACCGACCAGGCTTTTGCCGCGATGGTGAGGATGGAGGTGGAAAATTCACCATGTGCATT
This sequence comes from uncultured Ohtaekwangia sp., assembly GCA_964392375.1. GTDB lineage: Bacteria > Bacteroidota > Bacteroidia > Cytophagales > Cyclobacteriaceae > ELB16-189. The sequence continues at coordinate 20,258 of CAYMPU010000003.1, forward strand.
CGACAAGTCTTACCCAGGATGGAGCTTACCTCCGAACTATCGGTGGATTCCGTCTATGTCTTCGAAAAAAAATACGATCGGGGCCTCGCGCTATCGACCTGGAGCTATATCAGTGCAGGTGATCATCTGCTGGTAAAGCGAGAAACCCGTGATTCGTTGGAGCAAACGATCGCCCTCGACGAGCTGAACAAAATCACCCGCAAATAGACTATTGAAACCATAGAGATTGCGCCTCAAAAGGCTCAAAAACTGATTTTATGACCCCTCGGAAAGTTCAAAATCACCTATATTGCACCTATGGATAAGATCGCGGAGTCCATTCTGAAATTTCTAAAGCTGGACAGCCTGGTGAATCACGTAACCGGGTACGTCGAAGCCCGCATCGAATTGATGAAGGTGGAGATTCGTGAGGATATTGCCAAAACAGTTGCTCGAGCTATTGTTGTGGTGACACTCATTCTGGTTGGGTTTCTCTTCCTTCTCTTTCTCAGCATCGGCCTGGCTCACTTTATCATCCATTACGTTCAATCCTCCTATGTTGGCTACTGGGCTGTCGCAGGGTTGTATGGTGCCTTCTTCCTTATGCTTTTCCTGTTCCGCAAATCGATTTATGATGTATTCGAAAAGAAGCTGCTGGAAGTGATCAAACACAAGAAACCGAAGTAATGGAATTGCTGGAGACACAAGACCCTGAAAGAACACGATTGCTGGAGACTTCTGATCGCCACAAGAAGGCCATGGAAAAGGAATTGACCGACCTGACGAAGAAGACAGACAAGATGCTCAGGAATGCGCTGATTATTGGTGGTTCACTTGCTGTCACATTCCTGGTTATCAGTGCACTCTCCACAAAGCGCAAAAAGAAAAAGAAAAAACAGGCCATAGCTGCTGCCGTAAAAGCCGGTGAACCTATGGATGCCATTGATACCGGGGAAGACGATGAAAGCCCGTCCGTTCTGGGGCAGGTCAGCAAACAGATTATCAATGCGGCTTCGGTTGTTCTCCTTGACATGGCGCGCCAGAAACTTTCCGAGTACCTCGCTACCCGAAACAAGCCTGATGAGCATTCTTGAGGTCATCCAGCAGCGGCACGTTGCGGGAAAGAAGTCGATCGCCGTATTGGTCGACCCCGACAAAGTTGACGACGCATCCAAGTTGCGCCATCTGATCAACCTTGCCAACGAAAACTGCATTGACTTCTTCTTTGTCGGAGGCAGCTTGATCACGACCACCAACCTCACCGAAGTTATACAGACGATCAAGGAGAATGTGAGTATACCTGTCATTCTTTTTCCTGGCAGCTCCGTCCAACTTGATCCCTCTGCCGATGGCATTCTGTTTCTTTCACTGATCTCCGGCCGCAATCCCGATCTGCTCATTGGTCAGCACGTTCAGGCTGCCCCGTTTCTAAAAAATAACCGGATGGAGGTTTTACCGACAGGGTATTTGCTCATCAATTCCGGCCGAATCTCTTCCGCCGCCTACATCAGTAACACCACCCCTATTCCTGATGACAAATATTCACTGGCCGCGTGCACTGCGCTTGCCGGGGAGATGCTTGGCCTTCGACTAATCTATCTTGATGCAGGCAGCGGTGCCGAGCGGGAGATTAGCGCCAAAATGATTTCTGCTGTCCGCAACACCATCAGCGTTCCCTTGATTGTCGGTGGCGGTATCAACTCCGGAAAAAAAGCTTTTGCTGCTCTCGAAGCCGGCGCCGATATGATTGTGATTGGCAACGCGCTTGAAAAAGACCCTGATCTACTCACCGAGATTAGTGAGCAGGTCTATGATTGGAACCAGAGGGTGGAGAAGTAAGGTTCATTACAAGTTTCTGGTTTCTGGGTTAACGGCAACCTAATCAGTAGCCATTTTTCTTGCATTCGTTGGCTTCAGTTCCTTATCTTGACTTACGGACCATAATTCAAGACAGTTGAATCGTGAATTGCCCATCTTACATCTTAACTGTTTTCATGGTCAGCTTTCTGGCAAGACAGGCCGCCGTTGGTCAGATTCTTGACTACGACACCGAGATCCGGCTGGACGGACAGCGCCTGACCATGGAGCGCGGAATGGAGATCCAGATCAACAATCCCTCCATGGAGTGGCTCTCGGACATTACCATCCCTTATGATGATGGTACCGAGCTTGATATCCTGGAGGCATCGGTTCTGGATGCGACGGGCAAGGTGCTCCGCACTCTCGGCAAAAAGGAAATCACTACGCGGCACGATATTGGAGAAGGCACCTTCTTCGAAGACAGCCGGGTAAAGGAATTTAAACTCACATCGAATACCTATCCTTATCGGGTGAAGTATCGCTATCGGGTTGCCACAGAAAAATTTATTTACCTGTGCCGATGGTCTCCCTCCGTTTATTCCAACGTTGTTACCAAGCACGCCACCCTTCGGGTCATCATTCCCAAGAACTATAATGTTACAGTACACCGACCCGGCAACCTGAGGTATGACTCGACGCTGGTGTCCAACACCATCCATATGCAATGGGAGGGCGCTGATGTTGGTCCATTCAAAGCAGAGTCCTATTCACCGCCGATTCTCGAGCTTGTGCCTTGGGTGGTAATCGCACCAAACCAATTCAAATATGGTCTTCCCGGCAGTCTGCAATCGTGGGCATCGTACGGAGCCTGGCAAGAGAGGCTGAATGCTGGGGCCGAAGACCTGCCAGCGGATGAAAAGACCCGTATTCGAAAACTTGTTGATGGTGTAACT
>CAYMPU010000004.1:0-3397 GCA_964392375.1 uncultured Ohtaekwangia sp.
AAGCTTCCATTATATTCATCAACCTCAACGATGACACGGAGAAACTGGTGTATATCATCAACCTCCGGAAGTACTACCCTGGTCTTAACTATGTGGTGACACTCGACAATGGAAACCTGAAGGGCACCTTCATGAATGCCGGCTGCACATACACCATCTCCAAGAATGAGATTTCTTCCAAGCTACTGGCCAGCTATATCTACGAGCCCGATGTGGCTATCCTCAGTGAGGAGTTAATAGCCTATGCTCATGAAGGCCATGAGTATGATATGAAGGAATTTCGAATTCAGGGTTCGAATCCGCTGATTGGCTTGGCCTACGAGAAGGCATTCTTTGACCTCAAGAAGCAATCCAATGTGATTCTCTTCGGCCTGGTTCGGACCGAGAATGGAAAGCGAACACTCCATAAAAACCCGGAAGCCGATATGACGATTCAGGATGGCGACTATCTGGTCATGTTGATGGATCGCAAAGGGCTGGAAAGGCTCCGAAAGATTTTCCACATCGAGGAAGGAATTTAGCCTTTACTATGCTCAATAAGCCCTGGAAGAAAGCCCTGGTGATCGGTGCGGTTGCCCTTGGAATCTTATTCTATCTCATCATTCCCTTTGCCATCGAGTGGTACGTCGAACGCAATGGTGAAGAACTCACCGGGCGTCAGATTAAGATGGAGGACATGGACCTCAATATTCTTACCGGTGGCGTCACGGTAGAAAAGCTCGCTGTGATGGAGCCGGACAAGCAGTCCATCTTCTTTCAGGTCGACGAGATCTATGTGAACATGGCCGTATGGCAGTTGTTTCTCGGTCGCTTTACACTTACCGAAGTCACCGTACAACAGCCACAGATCACCGTGGTCCAGCAGGGCGCCGCTTTTAACTTTGACGACCTCTTGTCGCGCTTCATGACGTCGGATACAACGCAGGCGCCTCCGGAACCCGAAGAGCCCGCGAAATACCGTATTGAAAACATCGGCATTACTGGCGCGGTCATGGCTTATCAGAACCGTGACCTGAACAGCGAAATCAAGATCGTTCAGTTCAACGGGTCTTGCCCTCTCATCAGCTGGGATGACCCGAAGGAGCTGTATGCCTTTGATTTCCGCTTCGACAAAGGAGGAAAAGCCAAGGGGACTTTTCTTTTGGACATTAACTCGCTGGACTACCGCGCGGATTACGCACTGGACTCCATGAACATTGGCATCTTCTTCCCCTATGTAACCGACTATATGAGGGCCGGTGATCTCACAGGACTCTTTACCAGCCACCAGGTTGTGGCCGGCAACTTCAACAAGCCAACCGATGTGGCGGCATCGGGTTTGTTGCGTATGAACAGCTTTTCACTCACCGACCCGAAACAGGACCGCCTCATCGCTCTCGAGGAGATGAATGTCGTTATTGATTCCGTCAATATCGGGAAGGAGATCTATGACTTTAAGTACGTCAGCATGGACAAGCCTTACCTGAAGGTTGAGCTTTATGAAGAGGGAAACAATTTCTCCAAACTGATGAAGGAGGAACAAGCGGAAGGGACCGGCATATCCTCGGATTCACTTTCTAAAGCAGCGGCTTATGGCAATGTGTTTGCACTCATGGCGGCTTATGTCAGGGAAATGTCACACCTGTACGCGTTCAGTGACTACAGCGCCGACAGTTTGGTCCTTCGCCGAGGGACACTGGTATTCAACGATTTTACCCTGCACAACCGTTTCAACTACTTGCTGGAGAATCTCATGGTCAAGACGGACAAGGTGAGTTCTTCCAATGCCAACATCAAGGTAGAGGCGGCATCGACACTCAACCACTCTGGCCGACTTCAGGGTGAGCTGCTCGTCGACCCACATGGATTTAACAACATGACGATAGCCTACTCGATCAGAGAACTCAAGGTTTCTGACTTCAACCCGTATTCCGACTACTATGTAGCACATCCATTTACCGATGGAATCTGCACCTATGTCAGCAACAGCTCGGTGAAGAACTACTACCTCAAGAGTGATCATGTGCTGGATATCAAGAGTATCAAAGTCGGTAAGAAAACAAAGAATACTACGGCGTATAAAGTACCGGTTCGGTTGGCGGTAGCCCTGCTGCGTGACAAGAATGGTGATGTTCACCTGGAACTGCCCATCGAGGGTAACCTGAATGACCCGAAATACAAGATTGGGAAAGTCATCTGGCAGGTTTTCCGCAATCTTATCGGCAAGGTGGTGGCGTCGCCGGGCAAACTGCTGGCGGGTAAGGCAGGGGTGGAGGAAAAACTGCTGGAAGGATTTGATTGGAAGCCGTTGCAGGCAGATCTCGACAACCAACAACTTCAATCGCTCGATGCCTTGGTCAAGTCACTGGAGTCGACACCCGAGATGAACGTAGAGCTGACCCGCGTATTCAATGATCCGCGCGAAATGGATGAGCTGGCCCTGCAAGAGGGTAAGAAGCATTTCTTATTCTTCCGGCGCAAGATCACTTCCGTAGACACCATCGCTTCCCATGAGCAGGTCATCGTCGACGATGTGCACCCGAACGATTCGACATTCAACAGCTACCTCAATCAGCAGGTCAACCCGCAGGGAGAAATGATCTCGGTGTATGAAAAGTCGAGAAGACTCGCTGGATCGGAACGCTTGCGCAAACAATTGCTGAACATCTACCGCCAGCGTACCGAAAAGGTGCTGGCCTACCTCATCACAGCCAAGGGCGTGTCACCGGCCCGGGTTACCATGGTGGACCCGACGACACTGCCGACCGTTCCTTACGCAACGGATTCGCGGATGACGTTCCGTTTCTTTGTCGACGACAATTGATTACGCCACTACCTCCGTAGCCTGAATGTTGTGGAAAGCAAACTCCACATCATTTTTCATATCGACCTGAATGACGGAATCCCTGGTGATTGTACCCGCCAGAATCTGCTTGGACAACTCATTGAGCAGCTCACGCTGCAACACACGCTTCAACGGCCTTGCGCCAAACTGTGGATCGTAGCCCAAGACGGCCAGACGGTCCTGCGCTTCTTCCGTAACCTCCAGCTGGATGCCGCTTTCTTGTAGTCGCTTGCGAATGATGTCCACCTGGATGGTGACAATCTTCCGGACGTCCTGTTTGCTCAATGGACGGAACATAACGATCTCATCAATGCGGTTGAGAAACTCGGGGCGTACGGTCTTTCGCAGCAAGTCGAGAACCCTGTCTTTGGTCTCTTCCATCACCTCGAAATAGTTGTCGTCACGGATGGTATCAAAGCTTTCCTGAATCAGCGACGAACCAATATTGGTCGTCATGATCACAATGGTGTTCTTGAAATTGGCCACACGACCCTTGTTGTCGGTCAGGCGACCGTCATCCAGAACCTGCAGCAGAATGTTGAAGACATCGGGATGCGCTTTTTCAATTTCATC
>CAYMPU010000005.1:0-27393 GCA_964392375.1 uncultured Ohtaekwangia sp.
ACCTTCGGCAGCAATGCGCTTGCGTTCGGCTTCACTTCTTTCCTTGTCCAAGCGGAACTGGTATGCCAGTGCCTCTTGTTCCTGTTGCAACTTGTTTTCAATGGCTCCTTTGATCTGTGCGGGCAGTTCAATGGAACGAATCAATACGGCTGTTGCGGTCACGAAATTGGCGCCAAGAATTCTTTCCGTTTCGGTCTTGATGGCGAGCTCCACTTCAGCACGCTTGGTGGAATAGATTTCTTCCGCTGTAAAGCGGCCCATCACCTGACGAACTGTTGAGCGTACCTCCGGGATCACGAGTACTTCCACATACGACTGGGTAAATTTCTGATGAACATAGCCGATCTTTTCCGGGATGGGGAAGTAGCGGACCGTAATATCGACGTGAATGGACAGACCGCTCTTATCGAGAATGTCCATGTTTTCTTCGGCCGACATCTCGTTCACTTTATAGGTGTAGACATCGTTCCAGGGTGCTTTCCAGTGGGTACCTTGATCAATGACGTTGTCGCGGTCGAGACCCTTGCCAAAGGGGTAGAAAATGATGGCCCGTTCGGTGGACTGAACCGTGTAAAATAGGCTGGAAGAGATGGAAATCAGCACAATGATGCCGATGACGCTGAGCACGATGATGGGTAATTTGGGGCTATTCATGAGATAGGGGTATGAGGTGGTTTAAAGGGAATTATTTACAGATGGGTCTTAAAGTTAGCAAACTTTAGGCTGATAAGCGGCCTTCAGAATCGTTGAGGCGGGGCAGGCCGAGGAGCTTGCCGATGATGAGCATTCCGTAGAGGTTGCCCCACACGGCTTCGAGGGTGCCGATGTTGCGGATCAGCTTGGAAGGCTCCAGGCTGGAGTCCACACCGCCGAGGACAGAGAAGCTGTAGGTTACACACTCGGCGTAGTTGGGAAACCCAAGTTCGATGGGCATGCCGAGGCTGCCAATGTTTGCTATTGTGAGCAGGTCATACAGGCTGCCAAAGGAGATACCGACCATGAGGAATACACACGCTGCTCCCCAAAGTTTGTCCGGGCTCAGGTGGCTGCCCGAAAAGATGTCGCGTATGGCAAATGCAATGACGGTGACCTCGATGGGAAACAACAGTCCGTGCACGATCAGCAACAGCAGCTGGCGGTCAGTGACTTCAATGATTTTGTAGTACGGGAACTCACCCAGGATGCCGATGGAAATCGTTACGCCAAGCAGAATGAAAATGAAGGCCAACAGGCGCTTGTTCGAGGTGAAGTTTCTTAGAAGGTCACAAAGCAGGTACGTATACAGTGCCCCGAAGCCGGAGAAGACGGTAATGATGAACTTGCTCAGGTCGCTGGACGAGTCTTCCAGGATGGGCCCGGAAAGGGTCAGTCCGAAGACGATAATGAAGATCTGGATCAGGACGATATTCCGGTAGTCCTTGGTCTTTTCCTTCTGCTTTTCGAGGGACGATTGGGTCGGAAATAGCCGGGAAAGCAATTTGGTGATCATGCGGGGTTGTGCAAGATAAACGTTTCAGTGATTCGTTTGGTGGCGGGGGTAGAGCCGGGCGACCAGGGTATCCCACGTAACGACCAGGATCAAAAGGTAAACGGGCAGGTGGAAGCGGTCTTCCACAAAGGGGTGGAGGAGGTACCGCACCACCAACGATGCCAAACCGGCAAGTACCAGCCAGTAAGCCGGTTCATTCTTGAGCAGCTTTTTTCGCAGATGAAGCAAAGCTAAGCCAAGGACCAAAGCCGGTATCGTGTAGCTGCGGAGTACGGAAGCCAAACCCTCGAGGTAGGCGTTCAGGTGTTTGTTCGGGGTCTCATTCAGCAAGAGATATTCGGAGAAAAGTGAGCCGTCTTTAAGGAGGAACAGAACACTGACGATGGCAGCAAGAAAGAACAGGGCGGCGACGGGCCATCGCAACATGCCTGACATCGGAAGGGTGAGTGCTATCAGTGCCAGCAAAATAGCCGCGTCAGGTCGGATCCAAACCGCTGCCAGCAGGAAGGACAGTCCGCCGAGCGGCCGCGCAGCCAGGACGAGCATGATACCTGCCGTGGAGACCACTGCACAAAGCATATCCGGTGAAGAGTATCGGGCGAGATCGATGAGCGATGGTGCCAGGACAATGACGAGGGTAAATAGTCCAGCCGGCACGTCAGGTCCGGAGCGGAGCGTCCAAAATAAGAGGAGGCATCCCAGCAATAAGTAGCTGACCGCCGAAGGAAGTGCTGTTGCTGTGACAGGGTTTATACCCAGCGCGCAGAGTCCCGCCACAATGAGATTATACCCCGGCTTGATGATGTAGTACTTTAGGATACCCTCGAAGGCTGCGGCATCGTTCGTCAAGTCTGGCTGTCGGGCGGAGATGGCGCCGAAGTCGGCCGCAGGAAGTTCGCTCTTAGCAACCCTATACACTTGCCGATGCGTGGAATCAAAGGGAATCGATTCCTGATCCATGGCGATGGCCATGTAAGGGAACATGTCCCAGTTATAATAAGGTCGTCGGACCACCAGAACAGTGAGGGTCAGGAGAATGGCCAGGATGGCTACAACAATGGAACGTTTACCGGGTAGAGGGAGCAACATGGAGGCCCCAAAATACAAAAAGCGGCCGGAGCCGCTTCTTGTTTTCTTCCCGTGAGGGAGTGATTACATGGAGCCCATGCCGCCCGTGTTGCCCGTAAAAGGCGTGGGGGCAGGTGCTGGTGCAGGAGCCGGTGCGGGAGCAGCCTTAGGGGCAACTTTCTTCGCGGCAGGCTTCTTCTTCGCTACTTTCTTGGCAGCTTTCTTCACCGTCTTCTTGGCGGCTTTCTTCACAACCTTTTTGCCTTTGGTTGCCTTCTTCTTGGCCGCTTTCTTCGCTTTCTTCTTCGCCATGGTACTAATTGTTTAAGTGGTTTGTTAAGGTATTCGTTAGCAGGAATTCTGTCAACGGGGCATAAAGTTAAGGAAGCTTGAATGATCTGGAATCAAAGTGGGGAAAAAAGTTGGTGGAATTACCGATCACTAATTACTGATTACTGATTACTGTTCACCGTTCACCGTTCACTTTCAGGCCGGTGGGAAGCCCCACTACCCCCACGCCTTTTTCCCAAACGCGTAGGTAACCCCAAGCGATGGCCCATTATAGCTCCACTTGAAATGACCTTCCGCGTTGGTTTTGTAGACATCCACAGCGAAGTTGAGACCGGAATAGCCGAGGGCTACATCCAGTTTACCTGTTGCCCGATAAACGAATAGCGCGTTGTAGGAGAGGATGCGGCCGGTGACATCACCCAAGGTGAGAGCGAGGTAGGTGAATTCCAGATTAACAGCAAATCGATCGCTGAAGGCATACCCACCCCAGATACCCAGATCGGGTACGGGAGCTGTGAAACCAAAGTCAGAACTTCCCGATATGGAGCCGTTGGGGTTGTTGATCGCCATACCCACTTCACCGCCTACAAGGTGTGTTCCAATCAACACACCAAATTCATACCTGGGCTTGGCCAGGATGGCGTAACCATAGGATATCTGATAGATGGCCGTGTTGAAATAGCTGTTGATGGACGCCGAGACCGGATAGACGATATCGTTAAAGATGATATCCTTTTGGATATTATAAGTCGATTTCCGGGGAATGTTGTAGTAGTTCAGGTTTACGCGTGAGCGCCGGGAAATGCGCCACTGGAAGTCCGCCTGGAAGGTCAGTTGCGTCTGGTTGAAACCTAAGTCCTTTTCAAAATCAATCTCCTGGCCGGCAACACCCCCCTTGATGTCTACATTTATGTTTGTATTGGAGACGGGGAGAAAGGTGCCAATCGACACCTTGAACTTCTCTACGAACCACGGTGCCTGTTTTACTTCGGTGCTTCCAGCAGTGGCTGCATCCTGCCCAAGGGTATGACTGATGGCGAAGACTACTGCGGCGATACTCAGGATGACTTTCATAATGAACACTTGGGGTGATGGTATGCGGAAAGGTAGTATTTCAGTTTGGGAATTTGGGTGTCCTGCACTACTTCTTTAGAATAGTGTATTCATAAGGTGCCAGACTCAGGGTAGTCGTAAGGCCTACAGCGGCATTGTTGTTCATGACGTCAAACCAATTCGTATTTGCGACAGCAGCATCCAGTGTATAGTTCACCGTGATATTGCGTGTATTCACAATCACAAGGACTTCGTCGACACCCGATATCCTTTTGAAGGCCACCACGTCATTGTGAGCGTAGGCCTCAATCGCACCCGCTTTCACCGCGTCGCTGGTCTTGCGAAACGCGAGGAGTTTTTTGTATGTCTTCAGCATGGCCCAATCGGCCGTGAGCCAGTCGATGGGACTCTTGCTGAAGAAGGGCAACTTCACGGGATATCCGATTTCCTGTCCATTATACAATAGGGGCACGCCGCCCATATAGGAAGCCAGCACAAATGCGGCCATGGAGCCGTCCTTGCCTCCGAAGAGTCCTTGGGGAGTATCGTTCCACGCAACTTCATCGTGGTTGGCGGTGAAGCGAAGTTTAAATGATCCGGCGGGGAGTCCGGCCTGCTCACTGGCGTTGGCGGTGACCAGCGACGAGGCGGATTGGCTGTTGTTAAAAATCTCGTACAATGCGCCGAAGAAGTTCCAGGCGTAGTTCAGCTTGTACCCGGCGATGAAGTGGTCGCCGCGGGCACCCTCGGCCAGCAGGATCAACTCGCGATTCGGGATAGCCTTCAGGCTGTCGAGGGCCTGCTTCCAGAAATCAAACGGCACACCGTCGGCGTAGTCGCAACGATACCCGTCGACGTTGGCAGCCAGTACCCAGTACTTCATGGCGTTGATCATGGCGCGACGCATAGCCGCACTGGAGAAGTTCAGATCCGCCACATCATTCCAGTTTGTCCCGGCCGGTATGGTGATGGCTCCAAAGGAGTTTAATGTGTACCAGCTGGTGTTGACGATCCAGGGGTTGTCCCACGACGTGTGGTTAGCCACCCAATCGAGGATAACGGTCATGTCTTTCGCATGGGCTGTCGACACCAGGGTGCGGAGATCATCGATGGTGCCAAACTCTGTATTGACTTCTTTATAGTTTCTCACCGCATACGGAGATCCCAGCTGCCCCACGGAATTAAGTACACCGACAGGATAGATGGGCATAAGCCAAATGGTGTTGGCTCCGAGTGCTTTGATGGAATCGAGGCGGGCTGTTACTCCGGCAAACGTTCCTTGTGTGCTGAAGGCTCGGAGGTTGACCTCGTACATGACGATGTCTTTGGTCTCCGGCACATTGACGAACGGTGTGCCGAATTGGGGTGGGTCGGTGTAGGTAACGGCCGGTGGAGGCGGTGGTGGTGTAGTGGGTGGTTGCTGAGCCGGGTCGGAGCAGCCCAGCAGTACTACAATGGTCAATAATGGCCAGAGGCTCAACTTCATGGGGCAAAGATCATGAAATCCAGCCATGTTTCGGTGTGGCCAACGGAGGAATGGGGCAATAACAAGAAGAACGGCCATTCGGCAGTCCTTCTTGTTCATTCCACTTGCAGTTAGTTTTCGTAGTCTTCGAAGTGCCTGGGTTTTTCGTGTTGATGATGTGTCACGTGACCCGGGTTGCGATAGCCTCGTTCGAAGATGATGGGGAAGACCAGGAGCGTAAGAATCGTCGAGCTGATCAATCCGCCAATAACAACGATGGCCAGTGGGCGCTGTGTCTCAGAGCCGATGCCGGTCGACATCGCAGCTGGGAGCAAGCCGATGGCGGCCATCATCGCCGTCATGATGATGGGGCGGGTTCGTTCTGTTACTCCACGCTGAAGCGCCTGCGGCAAAGGCATATCATGGATATGCTTCTTGAATACCGAGATCAGGATCACACCGTTCTGGATACATATGCCGAACAGCGCGATGAAGCCGATACCTGCTGAGATGCTGAAGATCGTACCTGTAACATGAAGGGCGAGAATTCCGCCGATCAGCGCGAAAGGCACATTGATGAGCACCAGCCCCGCGTCCTTTACGTTCCCAAAGGCAACAAAGAGCAGGAAGAAGATCAAGACAAGACAGACAGGGACAACTTCCATAAGACGTCCCTGGGCTCTCACCTGGTTCTCAAATTCACCGCTCCACTCTACCTCTACGCCTTTAGGCAGGGTAACGCCGGCGTTTACTTTTTTCTGCGCCTCGGCGATGGTGCTACCCAGATCGCGTTCGCGTATCGAGAATTTGATGGCGATGAAGCGCTTGTTGTTGTTGCGATAGATGAAAGCCGGCCCGGTGTTGGCTTTTATCTCGGCGATCTCTTTCAACGGGATCTTGTTGCCTTTCAGGGTAGGAACCTTCAGGTTTTCAATCTCCCTTTCAGATTTCCTGAATTCACTGGCATACCGTATACGGACATCGAATTTCTTCTCTTGTTCGTAAAACTGCGTTGCCGTCTTCCCGCCAATCGCCATTTCAATAACAGCCTCTGCGTCGGCAATGGTCACGCCATAAAATGCCATCTTCTGCTGATTCAGGACCACACTGATTTCAGGTTGCCCGATATTGCGCAGGATGCCCAGGTCTTTGACGCCGTGGACGGTGCGCAGGATGGCAGAAATGGAGTCGGCCTTAGCATTGATCTCCGCAAGGTCATTACCAAAGATCTTTACGGCCAGCGATGCGTTGATACCGGCTACTGCCTCCGCCACATTGTCAATGATGGGCTGCGAGTAATTATATACGACACCGGGGTATTCCCGCAACTTCTTGTCCATTTCTTCAACGAGCTCATCGGTAGACAGGTCCCGTCCCCATTCTTTCTTTGGTTTGAGGTTCACCTGACACTGCACATAAAAGAAGCCGGAGGGATCGGTGCCATCGTTGGAACGGCCAATCTGTGAAAGAACAGACTCCACTTCATCAAATTCATTGATCTTCTCCCGGAAAATATGAACGAACTTGTTCGTCTCCTGAATCGAGGAGCTCATCGGGAGTTTGGCTTCTACCCACAGAGCACCTTCATTCAACGTCGGGAGAAATTCCGATCCGAGAAAATGGAAGGAGAGAAGACTGCTCACGAGGATGATAAAACTTACTGCAAGGCTCATGATTTTGTGTGCATAGCAATAGTTAAAAGCACTCTTGACGATGCGATTGAAGAAATTGACGATCGGGTTGTTGCGTTCCCGTACATCTTTATTAAAGAGGAAGCTGCTCAGAACGGGTACCAGGGTAAGCGTATAGATCAACGCCCCCAGCAGTGCAAAGCCCAGTGTGTAGGCCAGAGGACTGAACAACTTTCCTTCCACTTTCTCGAAAGAGAAAATGGGAATGAGGCTGGTGATGATGATGAGCTTGGCAAAGAAGATGGCTTTGCCCAGTTCGGCTCCTGACCGTTTCACCACGCCAAGCTTGGAGAGCTTGTTGAACCGCTCCATACCCACCTGGTCGGCTTTATGGGCGAGGAGCACAAAGAGCCCTTCGACCATTACCACGGCCCCGTCGATGATGATACCGAAGTCAATCGCCCCCATCGAAAGCAGGTTGGCGCTCATGCCCTTGATCTTAAGACACATGAAGGCGAAGAGGAGGGAGAGCGGGATGATGAGCGAAACGATGAGCGTACTCCGCCAGTCGAACATGAAGATGAACACGACGACGGTGACGAAAAAAATGCCTTCGAGCAGGTTGCCCGTTACAGTTTCGCGGCAGAAGCTGATCAGCTTGTCACGGTCGTAGAAGATCTCCATCTGGATATCCGGCGGGAGTACCTTGGCATTGATCTCATTGATCTTCGACTTTACCCGAGCCAACACGACGCCAGGGTTTTCGCCCTTGCGCATCACCACGATTCCTTCCACGACATCATCGTTTTCATCCAGTCCGGCCATCCCCACCCGGGGAAGCGATCCGACTTTGACGATGGCCACATTCTTAACCAGTACCGGGACATCGTTGATGGTCTCGATCAGGATGTTTTCGATGTCCTGAATGCTTGTCAGCAGCCCAATACCCCGAACAACAAATGCCTGTCCGTTCTTCTCAATAACATCACCACCTACGTTGATGTTGCTCTTGGCCACGGCTTCATGTACTTCCAGCGGCGTAATGTCAAACTCAGCCAGTTTGCTGGGATTGACAACGATCTCATAAATCTTCCGTGAGCCTCCGAAAGAAACGATATCAGCAACGCCTGGGACGCTGCGCAGATTGCGGTCGATGACCCAGTCCTGATAGGCCAGCAATTCGCTGGTGTTGCGTTCGCTGCGGAGGGTGTAGCGAAAGATTTCGCCGGTAGGGCCATAAGGGGGTTGTACATCGGGTTCAACGCCATCGGGCAAGATCACATTGACCAGGAGGTTGTTGACCTGCTGTCGCGCATAGAAATCTTCAACATCATCTTCAAAAATGATTTTGATGACGGAGAGCCCGAACATGGAGATGGACCGCACGCTGGTTTTGCGCTGTACGGAGTTCATGCTTACCTCGATGGGAATGCTGACAAAGCGTTCCACCTCTTCGGCGCTGCGGCCGTTCCACTGCGTGACAATGATGATTTGCGTATTGGTGACGTCCGGGAAAGCTTCCAGCGGCGTCTTGAGATAGCTCCAAATGCCTGCTGCCACCAGTACCGCGGTGGAGAAGAAAACGAAGAACCGGTTCTTCAGTGAGAAGGCAATGATATTTTTGACAAAGCGATTCATAGAGACAGTGTCTGGGAAGAATTAATCGTTGAGGGCATCGTAAACCAAGAGTTGGTACTTGGTCATCACTTTGTCGCCGGGCCTGATGCCACTTTCGATGTAGGCGATGCCTCCAAGTTCCTTGAATACAGTGACTTCCCTGGTTTCGATCTGGTCGTCAGCAACGTACACCATCACGAATCGCTTGCTCTTGTCGAAAATGATCGCACGGCTTGGGATGGCGACCTTTTTCTCTGTACCTGCAAAGTGCACGTTGATCTGGGCGAACATCTCTGGTTTGAGGATATTGTCTTTGTTCTGCAGCGTGATGCGCGCACGCAATACGCGGGCTTCGGGGTCCATGGTGTTGAAGATCTTGTCAATCTTTCCTTTGTAGATCTTGTCGGGATAGGCGATGGTGGTGATTTCCACATCGTATCCGACTTTCACCTGCGAGACATCAGACTCGTAGAGGTTGGCCATGACCCACACTTCATCCAGACTGCCGACAACAAAAGCCGGGCTGATGTCTTCCGTCCGCAATTCCATGTTGAGGGAGATATTCTTTTGGATCACAAATCCCGACATGGGCGACTTGATGGCATAGGTTGAACGGTCACTGGCACCGTAAAGCCTCAGCACTTCCTGCGCACGTGCAGCCTCACCCTTCGCGCGGTCAAGTTCCTTCTGGTCGTTGATCAACTGTACTTCCGATGCATTGCCTGTGCGGAACAGTTCTTCGGTAACCGAAGCATTCTTGGCCGCCACTTCCAGACGCGATTGTGCTGCTTCATTTTCCTGAATGAAGCCAGCGATTTCCGGGCTGCGTATCAGCGCCAGGCTCTGGCCTTTTTTGACGAAGTCACCGATCTCGGCACTGAGTTCATCAACGAAGCCACCGGCTAAAGGAAACACGCGCGCCACCGTGTTTTCGTTGAATGTAATCTTGCCGGTCAGCGCCATTTCATTCTCTACAGTCTTTTCTTCCGCGATGACCAGCTCTTTGTCAGCCGATAGTGTCTGCGAAAGGATGAATTTGGCCACGGCGGACTCTGGTGCCTCAGGCTTGCAGGCACTGATGATGAGCAACAGTAGTATGAGGAGTTTCGGAAATTTCATGGTATGAATGGTTGATCGGTTCAGTTGAAATCAAATTAGAAGAGACACGTAAAGCGGATCCCGTAGGCTACCTGGGTACCATTACCCTGCCCGGCGGCAAACACATTGCCAAGGCCTTCGGAGTAAACAAAATGAAGCTGGAATACGGTGCCGGTTCCTCCTGAGTCGATGTCGGCGCCAACCGAAAGCTGATAACCCAGGTCATGCCGGATGTAATCGCTGGTCACCGGGTTATCCTTGTGGAAGCCATCGACGATGCTTTGAAAGACATCGTTCGCCTCGATGTTGTACATGTAAATGACTCCGGCAGCTCCGCTCAGGCGCACACCCTTGATCACATCCTTCGGTGTTCGCAGGTTGACGGTAAGAGGAAATTCCAGTGTATTAAACCGGAGCTTTTCCAGGTAGGTGGAATCAACATCGCCTTGGGTGCCATACTTGTTGACGATCCACGGATGAGAGAAGGCGCCACCGGAGTTATCGGCGTTGATGACACCGGTTCCTCGTTGTGTGTAGCCAAACCCAGCGCCGATACCGAGGAATGAATTGAAATAATATTCGGCCCTGATACTGATGCCGAGCCCAGGTTTGGCAAAGTAGGCCACCGGCATGTTGTCGCCCTTGAATTTGGCCCAGTAAATGTGAAAGCCGGCGCCAATCCTGAATTTCTTATCAAAGGGTTGCTTTTCGACACCGTCGGCAATGACGTCCTTCATGGTTTGAGCGCTGGTGCCGAACGTCAGCAGGAGCAGGGCCACAAGAGAAAGTATCCTGTTGGTCATATGCGATGATTGTTTTGCTACGGTTTTCATAGTCTAATTTTCAATTACGTTCGTGCCTACGCTGAAATTCAATTCGCTGATGTGATTGAGATGCTGTTGCTTCATGTCAATCAATTGGATGTTGGTGAGAATGTAGATGCGCTGCTGGTCGATAAACTGCAGCAAGCTGATGTTGCGCTTCTGAAAATTCTGGTTCGTGCTCGTGTTGAGGTCCCTCAGACGGTCGAGGAACTGCGTATTATAATTCGCGAGTCCTGTCAGGGAACTCTTGTAGCGGTTATAGGCGGCGGCTACTTCGTTGCGTGCCCGGTTTTCAATTTCATGCATGCGCAACGTCGACTGCTTGATGGAAAATTGGGCTTCTTTGATTTCGCCTTGCTTCCGGTCAAAGAGCGGCATCGACATTTCCGTCGTGAATCCATGGTAGGGGCGCACAAAGTTGCTACCGCGGTCCTGAGGCTGGAATCCGAACTTGATATCCGGCATGATGGACGATCGTTGTAGTTTCAGGTTGCGTTCCTGGTACTTGATGTTTAACCTCGCCACTTCAAGATCAGGGCGCGATGTGACAGCCTGCTCACCCAATACGGCGGGAGCGAAATCCTCGCCGATGATCGGTATGCGTTGTTCTACATAGAAGACCGTATCTTGAGGGTAGCGCAGTAAAGATTTCAGGTTGGACAGGGCTTTCTCTTTCTCGCTGTAGTTGGTGAGTGCGTCAGTTTTCACGCCGAGATACTCGGCCTCGAGGCGGATGGCCTCCGTAACCGAAATGGCACCTACCTCCAGCTGCTTGCGTGTAGCTTCCATGAGTCGGTCGTAGTTGGCAATGACCTGACGGTAAAGGATTTCTTTTTCCTGAAAGGCGGCGAGGTCATTGTAGGTATTACTGAGTTCGAAGGCAAGGCTTCGGATCACGTCCTCCATCTGTTTCTCCGCCATTTCGACGCCGACCTTGGCCAGCTTTACGGTATTGGTGTGCTTGCCTGCTACGGAGAATGTTTGTTCAATCTGAACCAGCAACTGATTGCGAACACCGAAGTACTCGTTCGTTTCGCTGTTCCACATATCACCATTGAAGATGAAGTAAGGGTTGTTCCAGACCCTGGCCTGAATCACCCGCGCTTTGGAGACATTGATGTCGTAGTAGGCGGCCAATAGACCCAGGTTGTAATTCATGAGCCGGGCCTTCGCCTCGTTGAGGGAGAGGAGGGTATCTGGCAGTTGTTGTGCGGCGAGGGGCCGAACGAAAATAAGCGTGACGAGCAGCATGCCCGATGCAAATCGTTTCATAGAATGAGAAAATAGTACGTGAAAAAATTAACGGTCAGTCCCGGAAAGGGATTGACAAGCGGCGGTAAGCCGGAACGATCGTCGGGAGAATCAAATAATCAAGCGGCGGTAAAGCAGGGTCCTGCTTCCGCAAGGAACAGCGACAGCAGTCTGTTGCTGGTGACGGATCGGTACATTCGAGGAATGTAGGAGTGACTGAGCGACAATGCTCGTCAGCGCAAAGGTCTTGCCGCCTGGACGGGCGTCGGGATCACTTACTTCAAGTTCCCCACCGTTAGCCTGACGTGTGAACGCATGCGAAGCGTCCATGTGACCTGCTTGAAAAACCAATTCCAGCGGTGTATTCTCCGGATCATGTTTGTCGGTGGATCTGGCAAGGCCGAGCTCGGCTGCCATGAATGTAACGAGCCCAAGACAGAGGCTTAGGGACATTACTGGCAGAATATTTCTGAACTTTTTCAAGGAGGAATCCGTGGTCGCAAAGGTAGATAAAAAATGAAATATATCTGTAAAATTGCCCGAATGATGAGTTTCCATCGCATCTGCTCGGGTAAGCTGCTTCTCGGCGTGTCTGTATTGGTATGGCTCATATGTACGAACGCCCGTTCGCAGGATATTCGTGTTCATTCCCCTTCTGACGATAGTCTTCACTTCTCCGTTGACCGCCCCGGTATTTCAGATTATCCCACCATCGTGCCCAAAGGTGTTTTGCAATTGGAGACGGGGATAGAGTACTGCCAGCGTGAGGACCATCGCGCCATTTTTCTGCCGACGGTGATGCTTCGTACGGCGATCACCAAAGGCGTCGAAGTGCGGATGACCAACCGCTTCCTTAGCGTCGACTCCGCATCGAACCCTTCAGAGAAGGAGCACTACTACTACGGGGCTATCGATGTCAAGGCAAAACTGCTCCGCGAAAGAGGATCCCGCCCGGCAACTTCACTGCTGGTGGGCTATGGCATAACGCCGGAGACCAGCCGGATAGTGAATGGCGCCTTGTGGGGAAACTACGTCCTCCTGCTCATGGAAAACACACTGAGTGAGAATTTCCTCCTCAACTATAATGTAGGTGTCTTTTGGGATGGCCACGGTTCCCAGCTTTCCGAAATGTATTCCTTGTGTCTTGAGATGGAGCTGGGCCATCCTGCCTCCGTGTTTATTGAGCAGAGTACGCTATTCAACCCCAATCATAAAAACGACTACTGGGTCGATGCCGGATATACACACCTGCTGGCCCGTCATAGTCAGGTCGATATTTCACTGGGTACCAACCTCAACGGGGATGCGCACGACTTTTTCATCGCGCTAGGGTATTCGACGCGGATACCCTTTAAAAAGGAGCAGTAGGGTGTATGGTGTTGCAGTAAAGCACTTTAGAATTCTACCACCGGATGTCCCTGATAATAGATGCGTCGTGCAGTGACGGCAGAAGGGACGAAAGTGAATTCAAAGACAATGCTGTTCGGTGTTCCGTTTCCCGCACTGGAAAACTGATACCCGGATGAGATCACCCAGTTATCGGTAAGGTGGTAGCCGAGGCCCAGGACGGACACTCCCAGAGAATGTGTTCCCGAAATGTGTTCGGCAAGTATCATCACCTTCTCTTTGATGATCTCTTGTTCGATGCCGAACTGAAACCCTACCGGATCATACGCTGAAGAAAACAGGGGATTTAGGTCGCCAGGTCCCAGAAAAGTATCAGACCCGTGGTTTATGCCAGTGACGATCTTAGCTTGAATCTGCGGTATGGCCGTGACTACATTGAGATACGTGAAGTTGCCAAAGTGCATCCCCGGCGAAAATCCCATTTGCGTTCCAATGCCCAGCTTAAACGTACGACTCAGTATAAAAGCCTTTTGCAGATTAACAGTGAAGAAGGGATAAACCGGGGAGTTGGATGCATCATTATTGGTTTCCACAATTCCAAGCGAAGACGTATCCATGTACAACCCCAGTACGTTAACACCGATTTCAAACTGGCGGCCCAGTCCGTAGCAAAACGTGGAGTTAAACGCAAGCGAGCCGTCCACGAGAACATTGACTTGCTGTTGAAAGAACAGCTTTTTCTTCACGGTAATATCGGACGAGGGAACGTTGAACAGATTTTGCTGTGCGTGTGCGACCGTGAGGCCAAACATCAGCACGATGATAACCGGTATATATCGCAATCCCTTCATGTCCTCAAAAACCATGTTCGCGTTTGGCGGTGCAAATCTGAACCTGATAAATGTCTTCTCCATGAAAAACCTT
Source organism: uncultured Ohtaekwangia sp. (assembly GCA_964392375.1). Lineage (GTDB taxonomy): Bacteria > Bacteroidota > Bacteroidia > Cytophagales > Cyclobacteriaceae > ELB16-189. Next base: position 14,059 of record CAYMPU010000005.1, read on the forward strand.
ACTTTTTTTCGTCGTGGGTCTGCTTATCGTTGACTGATATTTCGCCTATGAGAGCATATCATTGAATTCCTTAATTTTAGGAACGTGAATAATTCTGCATGAAGGCATTGAGGGGACTAGTCTATGTTTTTATCGCCTATGGCGTTCTCGCCTGTCAACCGGCAGTTACGGTTTCTGTTGAGCAGCGTCCCTTCCTGGATTCACTTTCGGCCGACACGTTTGATTACTTCTGGGACCTTGCCAACCCGGAGAATGGCCTTGTTCCTGACCGATGGCCGTCACCCAGTTTTTCGAGTATAGCCGCCACCGGATTTGGGCTGACCAGCTATCTGGTCGGTGTTGAACGCGGGTACATTACACGGGAAGAAGCGGCCAACCGGGTGCTCACTACACTTCAGTTTTTTCATCGCGCACCGAAAGGAGATAGCGTTGCTGGTGTTACCGGCCACCGGGGGTTCTTCTACCATTTCCTGGACATGAAGACGGGTCTGCGTTTTCGTGAGGTGGAACTTTCGACCATCGATACCGGACTACTGATGGCGGGCATACTTTCCTGTCAGAGTTATTTTGACGGAGGAACTGAAGCAGAGGTAGGCATACGCGCCGTTGCCGATTCTCTCTACCGGAATGTAGAGTGGGATTGGGCGATGGACGGAAGGGAGACGATGAGCATGGGCTGGCATCCGGAGAAGGGATTTCTGAAGGCCTCATGGCAGGGCTACAACGAGGCCATGATCCTGTACCTGCTCGCCATCGCGTCACCAACGCACCCCATCAGAGCAGAGAGCTGGGAGGCGTGGACAAAGTCCTATCAATGGGGTACCTATCAGGGTCTGGAGCATGTCAATTTCGGTCCGCTGTTCGGTCATCAGTATTCACAGATGTACATTGACTTCCGGGGGATTCAGGATGACTACATGAAGGACAAGGGCATCGACTATTTTGAAAACTCCCGCAGGGCCACCATCGCCAACCGATTGTATTGCCTGAAAAACCCCGGCGGGTGGGAGGGCTATGGAGAAAATGCTTGGGGACTGACGGCCTGCGACGGACCGGGCAATGAAACCAACGGCAATCCAAACGTCTCATTCAAAGGATATAGTGCACGCGGGGCAGCCCGATGGTATGTAGAAGATGACGGAACACTTTCGCCTACGGCAGCGGGCGGTTCCATCCCGTTCGCTCCGGAGATATGTATACCCGTGCTGATGCACATGAAGACACTCGGCGATAAGGTGTATGGCCAATACGGATTCAAGGATGCTTATAACTTGTCCATACCCAATCGGGACGGATCAACAGGATGGTATGATCCCGACTACCTCGGCATCGACCAGGGCCCGATCCTGATTCAGATTGAAAATCATCAAACCGGTCTTGTCTGGGACATCATGCGAAGGAACGAATATATTGTAGAGGGTCTCCGGAAGGCCGGATTTCATGGAGGATGGCTTGAAAAGTAGCTGCTGAACCTTCGGCATGGTGCGCATGGTACTGTAGGTTACCGAAGCATATGTAGAATTTAATACACAATTATAACAGATTGCTCAGATTGGCTACACGCTATAATTATTCAATGTTTCTTGCAATGATGATGGGTGCTGTTCACATCTACTTGAGATCTTACATTTTATTAAGAGGAGGGTCCTGGTAGCCCCGTTGCGATCAATCACCACTACTTGACCTGATGCTGAGGGCGATGAATGTCGTCCAGGTGTTCGTGCTATAATTCCACAACTTGACCGGTTTGAGAATTTGACCGCGAATAGCCACCCCCGGCATGATTTTTTATACGCCGCAACAGCTATTACTATGTTCTTTTGGCGCCCGGGGTCATTCCAACGACTTGTCGTTGCCGGGGACAGGATTCGGAAACTGAAATCAATCGCGGCTGTGCACTCAAGCGTATTAGTCTCCAAAATGAGGTAAACCATGCAACTGAAAGACAAGGTCATTCGGGAGCTGGAAGAGCGAGTGCAGGAGCGCACCCTTGCACTCGGCTTGAAGAACAAGGAACTGGAGGAATGTAATCAAAGGCTGGTCGTCCAGGCCAACACGATCAATAAGATTAATTCCTTGCTGGACCTGGACAACTGGAAGCTCAAGAATAAAATCAAGGAAGTCCTTGAAGAGCAAATTCATGAGACGGCCATGAGTTTTGAAAAGTTTAAGACCATCTATGCCGATGCGCTGGCATGTTACCGGTTTTTGGAGAACCTGAAGTGGGGCACTGGCTTTTCTTGCCGTCACTGCACCAATGAGAAGTACTTTGACGGTGCGCATAAGTTTGATCGCCGTTGCACACGTTGCGGCTACAATGAATCGATCACCAGTTATACCATTTTTCATGGGATTAAATTCCCCATTGAGAAAGCACTCTACATTGCTTTTGTGGCCGTCGTGACAAGGAAGAAGATCACGCTTCAGCAGCTTTCATCCATGCTGGACTTGAGGATCAACACGGTTTGGGGTTTCAAGCGCAAGCTGACTTCGCGTATCGCGGAACTTAAAAGAAGTGTCAGTAAGCCATCGGCAAGTCGATGGGAAGAGGTCGTCTATCTTGGCCCATCAGCTGGTAATCTTGACATTCGCTCCAGAGTTTCTGGCTTCCTCCGCCATCCCCTGGGGAAGCTTCGCAAGTAGTTTGACGGAAGTTTGTTTCTCAAGCGCAAAACATTGTCACCGACTTCTGCATTGTGAGCAAGGCATGATTGATATCCATGTTTTTATTCCGCTAGAAAGTACTCGCAACATGCCTCATCGCTCACTCTCATTTTGAAGGATATCAACAAGAATATTTAGTCCAGGCTTGCCATTGGCCTAATTTCAATCGGTTTCAGTTTGTAAAACTGCCACTAACTGAATGACTCGCCGATGGTTAAAGCAGTAATTATCCAGGTACTAATTTCAATTCCACTGTTGGTCTGGGGTCAATCCCGGGTTGTGGAGGGCACTGTTACTTCCAAGGAAGACGGTCAGTCGATCCCGGGTGCAAACATCTCGGTAACAGGCACCACTCAAGGTACTGCCACCGACGTTGATGGTAAGTACCGTATTGAAGTCCAGTCCGGGGAATCTTCACTCACCTTCTCGTTTGTCGGGTTTGTTTCACAGACAATTGTCGTGGGTGCTCAGGGAACCATCAATGTTGCCCTTGAAATGGACACCGACTTGTTGGATGAAGTGGTGATCGTTGGATACGGCGTTCAAAAGAAGAGTGACTTGACGGGATCAGTAGCCTCTCTCAAGAGTGGAGATATTGTCAGGATCCCTTCCTCCAATGCGGTGCAGTCGTTGCAGGGCCGGGTATCCGGCGTACATGTATACAATTCTTCGGGCGCACCCGGAGCGGTACCGGTTGTTCGCGTGCGCGGCGTTGGTACGTTCAACAACTCGTCTCCTATATATGTAGTCGACGGTGTTATCCTCGACGACATTTCATTCCTTAATCCGGGAGACATTCAATCCATGGAGGTGCTGAAAGACGCATCTTCCACGGCGATCTTCGGTGCTCGTGGAGCCAATGGTGTCATCATGGTCACCACCAAACTCGGCAAAGTGGGGCAGGGGAAACCCACGGTTAATTTCCTCGCAGAGTACAGCGTGCAAGAGGTGGCCAAGACCATCGACCTGTTGAACGGTCAGGAGTTCGGACAGATCACCAATGAAATCATTCCGGGAACCTACAATAACCTGAACGCACTCCCCAGCACCGACTGGCAATCCCTCATATTCCGCACAGCACCGCAACAAAACTATCAAGTGTCGGTCGCCGGTGCCAACGAGAAAGCACAATACTACTTAGGCGTGGGATACTTCAACCAGCAGGGGATTGTGCCGAAGTCCAAGTACGAGCGCGTCACCCTGAAGTTCAACAACACCTATGCGGTTTCGGATATCGTCAAGCTCGGCAACAACATCACCTTCGCGCCCTTCAGTCAGCAGAATGCGCCGGATGTTGTTTACCAGGCCTACCGTGCTCAGCCCATACGAGAGCCTTACTATGCGGATGGATCTTTCGGTGCTGTGCCCAACGTAGGTAATCCATTGGCGAGCCTCGAGTATTCCAACAACTTGAACAGCGGCATGCGCCTGGTGGGAAACCTCTTTATGGATGTGACCTTCATGAAGGATTTCCTCTTTCGCTCCAGCTTTGGTGTTGATCTCAACAACAGCAAGAGTGAAGATTTTACACCGGCCTTTACCGTGTTGAATCCGGATGGCACGCCGAACCAGCAACGCAACCTGCAGAGTACGCTGAGCAAAGGCACGACCTCTTCCTCTACGCTGCTCTGGGAGAATACACTGACCTACACCAAAGAAATTGATGATCACCGGATCAATGTACTCGGTGGATTCACCATGCAATCCACGACAAACGAATTCATCAATATCCGGGGGAGCAACATTATCCGCGACTTTCCAGAGCTGCGGTATTTAAACAACCCGCTCTATTATTATGACCCGACCAGCACACCGGCGGTCAACAACCTTGCAGCCATCAATAACGGTGTTGATGCGAACATGTACTACTCGCTGGTTTCTTATTTGTTCAGGGTCAACTACACCTGGAAAGAAAAGTATTTGCTCACCGCTTCATTCCGCCGCGATGGCTCCTCGAAATTCTCTCCCGACAACCGCTGGGGGAACTTCCCGTCGTTTGCGCTCGGCTGGAATGTGATCAACGAGGACTTCATGAAAGGTGTCACCGTTTTATCAAACCTGAAAGTCAGGGCCAGTTGGGGTGCCATCGGCAACGAGAAGATCGATTACCTCAAGCAATATTCGCTGGTGACGGCCAACGGAAATACCAGCCCGGTTTTCGGCGTGGGCAACAATCTGGTGTCGGGCGCTACGTTTGACGTGGCCGGCAATCCAAACCTGGTTTGGGAGACAACCTATCAGACCGACATCGGACTTGAAATAGGTTTCCTGAAAGACAAATTGACGGCCGAGTTTGACTACTTCAGCAAGGAGACGCAGGATATCCTCGTTCCACTACGGACACAGGGCTATGCCGGAAATGGTAGTGGTGCCCTGATTACCGTGAACGCAGGTACTGTTCTCAATCGCGGATTTGAATTCAACCTTACCTGGCAAGACGAAATTGGAGACCTCAAATACAAGGTCGGCCTTGTTGGCAACACCCTTCACAATGAGGTGCTCGCGGTCGGTGGTTCCAAAGGCGTTGACTCCACCCTGGTGGGAGGCTTCCTTGGCAACGGCCAGGCTGCCACACTGAGCACGATCGGTTTGCCGATCGGGTCATTTTATGGGTTCCGCACCAACGGTGTATTTCAGAATGATGCGGAGTTGGCTGCCTATCCGCACGACTCCAATGCTATTCCCGGCGACCTCCGGTTTGTTGACGTGAACAACGACGGCGTGCTGAATGCTGCCGACAGGACCAACATCGGATCGCCGATTCCTACGCTGATCTATGGCTTCAACCTTCAGGTGGAGTACAAGGGATTTGAATTTCTTGTCGATTTCCAGGGGCAGTCCGGCAATCAGATTTTGAACGGCAAGGAAATCGTCAGACCCGATCCCTACAACTTTGAGCAGCGCGTGATGGGCCGGTGGACAGGAGACGGTACATCGAATGTAGAACCCCGTCCCTCGTTTGGAGGATATAACTACTCCATTTCAGACCACTTTATCCAGGACGGATCCTACTTCAGACTTAGGAATGTGACTCTTGGCTATACGTTGCCGTCGGCATGGACCGAAAAAGTGTCTTTGAAGTCAGTCAAGTTGTATGTGCGGGGCACGAACATCTTCACGATTTCCAACTTCACAGGTTACTCTCCTGATTTTGGAAGTTCGAATGTACTGGCGAACAATATTGATAATGGCGCTTACCCGGTTGCTCGAGTCTACACTGTTGGCCTGAATGTTACTTTTTAGCATGACACTTATGAAACCTTACCGCGCAAAAAATCTGACCGTCGGCCGTTGGTGGCTGATACCGGTGCTGCTGCTGGTGTCTGCTTGCCAGGATTTTCTGGACAAAAAGCCACAGGGTCAACTACTGCAGACGTCCTTCCCTGTAAGTGCTGGTGATGCCCTCGCGGCGACCAACGCGGCGTATGCTGCACTCCGCAACTGGCATTACAACTCTGGTGGTTATCCGATTCTCGATATCATGTCGGATGATGCGCGAAAGGGCAGCAGCCCGGGTGACCAGTTTTCCACTGTAGGCGCTTACGATAATTTCACCATCAATACACAACAGGATGGTCTGGACCGATGGTGGAGCACCGTGTACCAGGGCATCAGGAATGCAAACGTTGTGATTGCCTATGTGCCGCCCATCGTGATGGATGAGGCGTTGAAGACACGGTACCTTGCTGAAGCCAGGTTTCTGCGGGCCATGTACTACTTTGACATGGTCAGGGCCTGGGGCGGAGTTCCCAAGGTATTGACTCCTGAGCCTCCGCTCGACTTGAGCAGGGCTACCATCCAGGAAATTTATGACGAGGTCATTCTTCCCGACCTTATCTTCGCCAAGGACAACCTGCCCGAGCAAAGTACCTATCTGGGCAACGACCTGGGCAGGGCCAGCAAAGGCGCCGCCAAAGCATACCTTGCCAAGGTCTACCTTTTTCTTCCGGTTCCCGACTTCATCAACGCGGAGAAGTACGCTGTTGAGGTCATCAATTCAGCCCAGTATATTCTCGAGACCGACTTCGCCAATGCCACGGGCGTGTTGGGACACTTCGGAACAGAATCCATCTTCGAGGTAGGAGCACGGCCGAATGACGGCACAGAAAACGGTGGCGCACAATATGCCAACACCCAGGGTATACGCGGGGTCCCTGACCGCGGTTGGGGTTTCAACCGTCCTTCTGTTGACCTTATCAGTTCATTTGAAGCCAACGACCCCCGAAAGGACGCGACCATTATTTTCCTCAACGAAGTGCTCGATGGAGTAGCCACGCTCGGTGATCCGACGTGCCCAGATACAACCATCGTCAACAGTGTGATTATCGAAGTGGAGACGTATAACCAGAAGGTCTGGACACCCGGCAATAGCACGCCCTCGCAGTGGGGTCATCACCGTCGGCTCATGAGGTATGCGGATGTTCTCCTAATGGCCGCGGAGGCACTCAATGAAAACAACAAACCTGCTGATGCCTTGGTCCATCTCAATGAGGTGAGAGCCAGAGCACGCGGAGGTGTTGGAGGCATTCTGCCGGACATCAGTGAAACCAACAAAGACTTACTCCGCGATATTATTTTGAATGAGCGCAGGCATGAGCTCGCCATGGAGGGTCACCGCTTTTGGGACCTGATCAGGACGAAGAAGGCCACGGCTGTACTCGGCCCGCTGGGCTACACGGATACATACGCTTTGCTGCCTGTACCACAATCACAAATCGACCTTTCACAAGGACGCATCACACAAAACCCAGGTTGGAACTAGTCAATGCGATTTTATATACCGGTACTATTTATTAAACCATAACTAAACTATTTATGATGAAGAAAATGAAGTTTACAATTCTACTGGTGCTCCTGGCTGGAGTAACCAGTATGTACATGGAGAGCTGCTCGAGCGATGATGCGCCGGGGGCGCTTGTATTATCGAGCTTGATGACCGACGGCGGAGTAGCACTGGATGAAGCAACGTCCGCAACAGCCATTCCTTTGAATGCCTCTGTAGTAGCCACCTTCAACAAAGCAGTGAATGCCACGACGGCTACGGCAGCGAATATTTCCCTGAAAGCTGACGGCGTTGAAATCCCTGCAACAATTACCGTTGCCGGAGCGGTTGTTACCATTAATCCCACCGACGAACTTGCGACGGGAACAAACCATACCGTTGCGGTTTCGGCCGGCCTGCGTGCTTCTGATGGTGGCGCTGCCACTGCCGGTTCGTTTACGTTCAAGACGTTTGGCCCACCGGTGGTTACTGCCCCTCAGGCTGACAACCTGCTTTCCTTCTTCTCATTCAACGGAAGCCTGGAAGATTCAAAAGGTACCCACACTCCGGATGCTGCGGATGTAGATAACATTACGTTTGTGTCAGACCGTTTCGGCTTTGCCGGACTGGCTGCAAACTTCAATGGCACTACGTCCATCGTGGAAATTCCTAATGGAGATGGTTACTTGGTTGGACCTGATTTCTCCATCAGCTTCTGGATTAAGACGGATGGAACCAAAACTGGACACTTCGTACTTGGCCTCGCCGGTTCATATGGTTTCCAGTTTGAAATCTTGGGTGGTGACTGGACAGCTCTTGACAAAGGTGTGAAGCTGGCTGCGCGCTATGATATTGATGGTACTGCGGGCACAGTGACTGCTGATGAAGACACCTGGTGGAATGGTAATCCCAACGGCTGGCAGGGCTCTACCTTCGCCAAGGATGTATCCGCTTCCGGCGGCATCGCTTCGTTCTTCAAAGACCGATGGGTTCATGTTGTGTGCACGTACAAAGCTTCTTCCAAAGTTGGAACGATGTATGCTGATGGCCAGAAGGTCCGCTCATGGGATTTCAACCTGTGGCCAGACTGCACAGCACCATGTAAGAAAACGGCAACTGGCGTTACGTTTGCTGGAAATCTGACCGGCGGTGGCAACAAGTTGGCCCTTGGATTCATCCAGGGAAGCCAGAACCGCATCCTTCCTGACAGCTGGGCTGATCCCGCTGATCCGCTCAACAACCACTTCAAAGGTCTCATGGACGACCTGAGAATTTGGAAAGGTGCACTGACGGAAGCTGAAATTACAGCGCTCTATACGGCTGAAAAGCCTTAGTCCTTGGTTTTTGGTTTAATTTGATTGATGAAGGGGTTTCCGGCTCACGCTGGAAACCCTTTTATTTAACACATGTCTTGCACTTTTTACCAGCATGCAACAGCGAGCCCTATATACAAGACTTCTTCTCTTCGTTGCAGTACTTGCACTAGGCTCGTCGTGTACAACCAATACCTCTGAACCGGTTCCTGGCGGTACCCTTCAACTGCTGGAAGTAAGGGTAGGTACCCAGCCGCTGACCCAAGGGTCAACAACCGACGGCATTCCCAACGACCAGGCCATCGTCGGCGATTTCTCTGCTGCACTGGATACAGCATCCGTCCATTCGGGAATTACACTTTCGTTGGGGGCGACGAATGTTCCATTGACGATTTCATATCTCAATGAATTTACCTCATTCTCAGCAATGCCCGTTGGCGGGGCGCTGCTCAACAAGAAAGAATATACGCTGACCATTGCCTCTACGGTTAAGGGCAAAAACGGCGAGACCTTTGGCGGGACAACGGCCACCTTCGTCACCGAAGCGGAACCCCTCACCATTGCGTCAATGAAATTTGGTGACCAGGTGGTTGGCGCTGCTGGTAACGTCATCGACGTGCCCCTTGCAGGCCTTTTGATCGAAGTCAACTTTTCAGCACCGCTGGACCCGGCAACGGTGAGCAGCGGCAATATCCAAATATTAGGACCACCGGCACTTCCAACCCAATTAACGCTGGCGGATGGCAACACGAAGCTGATCATCACGCTGCAGCAAACGCTAGTCGGATTTACCCGCTACAGGCTCTACCTGTCCGACCAGCTGAAGGGAGTAAACGGAGAAATATTCCCGCAATACGTCAGGGAGTTCTATAGCGCCATTGACCCGACGCCCAAGTTTCCGCTCATTACCGACGATGAGCTGCTCACCCTTGTGCAGCAACAAACATTCAAGTACTTCTGGGACTTCGGACATCCCGCTAGTGGCCTCGCGCGTGAGCGCAATACGTCAGGCAATATTGTTACCACCGGTGGATCGGGATTTGGCGTCATGGCCATCCTCGTAGGCATTCAGCGCAACTTCATCACCCGCATGGAAGGGGTACAGCGTCTCGACAAGATTGTGAATTTTCTTACCACGGCCGACCGCTTCCACGGGGCCTGGCCTCATTGGATGGATGGAAATACCGGCGATGTCGTACCCTTTAGCCCGAATGACGATGGCGGAGACCTCGTGGAGACATCCTTCATGTTGCAAGGGTTGCTCACCGCCAGGCAATTCCTCAATCCTCTGGATGCAACGGAAAATGCCCTCATTGCGAAGATCAACATTCTGTGGGAAGCCGTTGAGTTTGACTGGTATACGCGGGGAGGAGAGAATGTTTTATACTGGCATTGGTCGCCACGTGTAGATTGGACAATGAACTTTAAGGTTCGTGGCTACAATGAAGCCCTGATCATGTACTTCCTTGCCGCAGGGTCACCAACACACACCATCACGGCGAACGTCTACCACCAGGGCTGGGCCCGAAGCGGCGGCATCGCGAACGGCAGGACGTTTTACGGCACCGTGTTGCCGCTGGGTACCGATTATGGCGGCCCACTGTTCTTTGCTCACTATTCGTTCCTGGGACTTGATCCCCGCGGCCTGTCTGATACGTATGCAAACTATTGGACGCAAAACGTCAGCCACACAGCGATCAACCACGCCCATTGTGTCGTTAATCCCAACAACAAAATTGGGTATAGCGATGAGTGCTGGGGTCTGACGGCGAGTGACAATGAGGGTGGTTATTCAGCACATTCGCCAACCAATGACCTGGGTGTGATCTCACCGACAGCTGCACTATCTTCATTTCCTTTCACACCCGTAGAATCCATGAAGGCGCTGAAGTTCTTCTATTATACCATCGGCGACCGGACGTGGGGATCCTATGGCTTTTACGACGCGTTCAATCCCGGGAAGGGATGGTTTGGAACCTCTACGATCGCCATCGACCAAGGCCCCATCATCGTGATGATCGAGAATTACCGTACCGGAATGCTATGGGATCTCTTTATGACTTCACCAGAAGTTCAGACAGCAATGACCAAGTTGGGTTTTGTTAATTGACTACTTGAAATCAGGCTCTATGCTCAAATATTTTACGCTCATTTTACTTTTCGCACTCCTGACCGCCTGCTCTGAAACTGCTAACCGCAAAGATCTTATTGCCGGGAAGGTCGATTCGCTCCTGGCCATCATGACGTTGGAGGAGAAGGTAGGACAGTTGTCGTTGTATACCAGCGACTGGGATGTCACCGGACCGACCATGCGCGAAGGGTACAAGGAGGATATCCGTAAGGGAAGGGTGGGAGCCATTTTCAATGCCTTTACGGCGAAGTATACCCGTGGACTTCAGCAGATCGCTGTTGAGCAAACACGTCTTCATATCCCGCTACTGTTTGGTTATGATGTGGTTCACGGTCACCGCACCATCTTTCCTATTCCCCTTGGCCAAGCGGCCAGCTGGGATTTGAAAGCCATCGAGCAGGCAGATCGCATCGCAGCCGAAGAGGCTTCCGCTGAAGGACTTCACTGGACATTCGCCCCCATGGTGGATGTGGCTCGCGACCCCCGCTGGGGCAGGATTGCAGAGGGCTCTGGTGAAGACACCTACTTAGGTTCCAGGATCGCGGAAGCACGGGTGATGGGATTTCAGGGAAAAGGTATGGGTGAACTCAATTCCGTTATGGCGTGCGTGAAACACTTCGCTGCCTACGGAGCGCCACAGGCAGGACGCGAGTATCATTCGGTCGATATGTCTGAGCGCGTGTTTCGTGAAGTGTACCTTCCACCGTATGCCGCGGCGATACGGGCAGGGTCCGCAACGGTCATGTCTTCATTCAATGATTATGACGGAGTGCCGGCAACAGCCAGCCATTACCTCCTCAACGACTTGCTGCGGAAGGAATTGAAGTTTGATGGCTTTGTCGTAAGCGACTACACATCGGTTATGGAACTCATCCCGCACGGCGTGGCCGCGGACACAGCTGCAGCGGCTGCGCTGGCTTTGCAGGCTGGGCTGGATATGGATATGCAGGCAGGATTCTATCAGGATGCTTTACCTGCCTTGGTTCAGTCGGGTAAGATCAGCGAAAAGACGATCGATGAATCCGTGCGACGCATCCTCCGCAAGAAATTTGAGCTGGGATTATTCGATGACCCTTATCGGTACAGCGACACCCTCCGCGAGAAGAACACCGTAATGAAGCCAGCGTTTCTGGAAGCTGCCCGCGATCTATCGCGCAAGTCCATCGTGTTGCTGAAGAATGACAAGAAGTTGCTTCCGCTGCGAAAAGACATAGGAAGCCTGGCGGTCATCGGTCCGCTGGCCCATGCACGCCGCGAGATGATAGGCTCGTGGTCAGCCGCTGGCGACTGGTCTAAATCGGTGACCTTGTTGGATGGCATCAAGGCATCCGTGTCAGGTAAGACGAAGGTTGTGTACGCCCGGGGTAGCAACATCAATGACGATTCAACGAATTATTTTGCTGAAGCGATCCGCGTAGCCCGTCAGGCCGACGTTGTTGTCTTAGCGGTGGGTGAAGCGGCGCTCATGACCGGCGAGGCAGCAAGCCGGACGTCGCTGGATTTGCCTGGGGTACAACAACAACTGGTGGAAGAGATCTACAAAACCGGAAAGCCCATCGTGCTCGTGCTGATGAACGGCCGGCCACTGGCCGTCACCTGGATCGATGAACATGTCCCTGCTATCCTGGAGACCTGGTTCCTCGGCACACAGGCTGGACATGCCATAGCCGACGTCCTGTTTGGTGACTACAATCCATCCGGCAAGTTGCCGGCCACCTTCCCAAGGTCCGTTGGGCAGGTGCCGATCTATTACAACATGAAGAACACCGGCCGGCCGCTGGACTTGAATAGTAAGTACACCTCAAGGTATATCGATGAGGTCAATGAGCCCTTGTATCCTTTTGGTTTTGGTTTGAGTTACACCACGTTTACCTATGGCGATCTGACCCTGGACCGGAAGGAAATTTCATCGAAGGATACCCTTGCCGTTCGTGTAATTGTGACCAATACCGGTGAGCGGGAGGGTGAGGAGGTTGTGCAGCTCTACCTGCGTGATTTGGTCGGTTCTGTCACCCGTCCGGTGATGGAATTGAAGGGTTTTGAGAAGATCCGGTTGAAGCCGGGAGAGAGCCGTGAGGTAACATTTAAACTCACAAATAATCACTTGGAATTCTTCCGAAAAGACCTCAGTTTAGGTAGTGAGCCTGGCAAGTTTCTTGTATTTGTTGGCGGCAACTCAAGAGATGTAAAGCAGGCCGAGTTTGTGTTGAAGTAGTACCTAACCCAATAGCCTATGGTTCGTCTCTCTCACATTGACGCCCTCCCGATGCCTGTGCGGCCGGATTCTGGATTGGAGAAATATGGCATTTTTACACGGGTTGTTGACGGCATCAGGATTCATGCCGTCACCTGCGGCAGGATCAGGTACCGCAACGCACACATCCATACGATCCTGGGTCCTTACCTGGTCATGCTTGACCCCACTTGGATCGATTGGGCACCCATTTTCTCCTGGGTCATTGAGC
>CAYMPU010000006.1:0-27930 GCA_964392375.1 uncultured Ohtaekwangia sp.
TGCCTGGGCGCAATCCTCAATCAACTTCAGATCTTTGGATTGTGCAATTTTAGTTATGGCATCCATGGCGGCACACTTACCATAGAGATGAACGACCATGATGGCTACCGTCCTTCCGGTAACTGCTTCCTCAATCCGTGAGGGGTCAATGTTGTATGTAGCAATATCCGGCTCCACAAGAACCGGCTTTAGCCTGCATTGCAGTATCGACAGAATGGTTGCTATATATGTGTTGGACGGGACAATCACTTCGTCGCCCTCTTTGAAATCAAAACTCCGTAAGGCAAGCGTCAATGCATCAAGTCCGTTGGCAACACCCACACAGTAAGCGGATCCGCAATATGTCGCAAAGGCTTCTTCAAATTCCTTTACCTGACTGCCGAGAATGAACCAACCGCTATCGACTACGGCATCGAATTGCTTTCGATACTCCGCAATAAAGGGTTTGTTCAGTTTGTACAGATTCTCGTATTCAATCATACGTAGGGTTCGTAGATATAGTCCTTGGGGTCAAAGTACTCTGATGCCAGCACCATGAGGATGGCATCGGGCGAGAAGTTGTACATCTGGTGCCAGTCCGCAGGTTCCAGAATGAGGCATTTACTGGGTCTGTCGAGCACAAATTCCTCTGCCTTGTTACCGTTATTATTCAGGATCGTACAGTGTCCCTTCAGGCATATGGCCGCCTGGATCGTTTTGTGATGACGGTGTCCGCCCCGGACCGAGTCATCCACTCCGTAGATGTAGAAAATACGACGCACATCAAAGGGAATCACCCTTTCGATGACGGTAAGATTTCCTCGCTGGTCCGTAAACGTCTTGAGATCAATCAACCTGGCCATTGTGCAATAAATTTCTGCATCATAAATACGTTATAGGTCCCATTCCTCTTTCTTCTCCATTTCCCTACCCACGCCCTAAGGGAAGAGCTTGCGTTAGGAGTAACGGGAGGCTTCATTCCAATGAGCCTCTCAGCGCTTTCGATCCTGCGAAGGTATTCCGCGTACAGCGAATATACGTTCTTCATCAAGAGCCGATAAGGACTGATATCCACTTTCCCACCCTCCAGAAATCTCACATAATGAAAATGGTAAAATACCAAGGGTACTTTGCGGGCTCCCTGGTGGTCGGCAATCCACCATTTGCCTTCGTTGTCACGCGATAGTTGATACTGCTGAATGTTCCACGGAGCAACGCCACCGCCAAGGTGCTCCAGAACATGCACCCCCTGAAACCGTGTTGTCCAATCATCGAGGTATTTTTGGTCGCCAAACTTTCCATCCTCTACACGGTTGTAGCACCACTCGAGACATCGGTCTCGCCACCAGGAAAGCACAGTGCGTCCGTTGGCTGTATTCTTAACGGAAAGAAATTGAACGCAATATATTCCGCTCATTAAAGATTGATCATACTCGGGCGTGTATCGATGTTCCGTGATCAATACCGACGCCTCCTTCATCTCATCCAGAAGAACGCCTGGTTTGCTGAAAAAGCAGAGATCCGCATCGAGATAGGTACACTGAGGTACATTGAATGTATCCAACACATACTCGATGGTGTAGGGTGTACTCGTCCAACAATACTCTCCTTTCGATCGGGTGGGCTTTACCTTCAGGAGGTCCTTGCCTTCAAAATCCCTCAGTGGAATAAGTGTAACGTTGGAAAGATCAAGTTTGCGCAGTGCTTGAAGGGCGATATCGTCGAACGGAAAAATGAACAAATGAAATTCTTCACCTTGCTCCATCAACGACTGATGCATGACCAGTCCGCGGTTAAGATAATTGGAATCAAAGAGCGTGCAGAAGTAGTGCATCAGTTGAAAGCAGAATCGAATGCCCGGCCAAGACGGTTACGGACAGCAAAGAACGGCCATCGGAAGGAAAGTCCCGAAACCCGCTTCAGAGCATGGGCGTGCATCTCTTCAAAAATCCCTTCACCCGTCTGCGCAAGACCCTTTGCTGCAACCTCGGCAGCAAAGCCAAACTGTCCCTCGACCAGGGCGAACACATAGAGCAGCTGGTATGAGCGGACATCGCGCTTACCGCTGCGCAACAGATTCATGAAAGTGACCTCCGCCCAGCCTGGCGCTGTTCGGTGTGCAACGCGAAGCGCCCGTTGTTTTATCGCAGAGAATGAGGCTGAAATTTCCGGATTCAACCGACTTACACCCTTTACCTCCATCGCTGACATGAAGAAGCCGTCATGCATGTACCTCATCACATCGTACAGTTTGTCTTCACCCTTATAGGCGTCAAGGATTCCCGGTTCAAATTCTGCTACGAGAACATCATCCTGAATTTCCTTAGGCAAGGAGCGAAAAATCCGAAGATCCGTTCCCTGGGTATCAATTTTCAGCCAGTCAACACGGTCGACACCGGCTTCCCGGAGCGCGTCCATGAGTTGCACCGCCTTGAGCCTGACCTTGCGTTCAACGGTGAACAATTTTTGAAACGGCCATGCGGACAGCGCTGTCATGTCAGATTCCAACGCACTGGAACAGAAAGGTGACAGTGTAAGGAAGAAATCAATCTCCTTTTCCTCCCGATCGGTGACAATTCGGTTGATGGTCACCAATTTTTTGAAGCCAGAAGAGCTACTTTCTGTGAGTTTCATTTCACGGTCGTCAGCATCGAAAGCGACACAGTGGGCATACCGGGCGATTTTCTTCCACCGCGCATGGATACCGCCAGAGGCACCCACATCCACAAGCACAGGTGGTTGCTGCTTGAAAATATCCTGCTGAAGAATCCGCTCAATCATTGAAATGATTTTTTCACTTTTTTCTGAACAGGACCATATGCGTCTGGCCAATTATTTCACGGCGGTCCTTGGTAAAGAAGAGTGGCGAGTAAAGACCAAAAATGAATGATCTCAATTTGTGAAGGATCTTGTTCTTCCATGTTTCGCCGTAAAGCGAGCGATTATAGTCAATGACCGCCTTCATGTACCCTTGATAATGCACATACCGAAGTGGCTCTTCATCGTAATTGGTCACTTCCAGGTCATGCTTTGCCGCAATGAAGTCAAACGTCTTTCGCGAGAATCCAAGATTGTGATGTGGTGGAAGGTCCAAGAGCACAGTATCCATTTCCTTGAAGTAGCCATTGGGATTGGGAACGGCAATCAATAGGCAACCACCGCTGGCCAGGCGTTCGAGGCTGTGGTTGAGAAAGAAATCAATACCATTCAGATGCTCGAAAACCTCAAAGGAAACGATCATGTCATACTTTTTCCCGAGTTGGTCAAGGCCCGTCGCAGAAACATTCAACCCCCTTGCCTTGCAGGTTGCTATTGCCTTAGCATTAATTTCAATGCCTTCGACATGAGCTACCGCATGTCTTACTTTTTCAAGAAAGGATCCATTCCCACAGCCAATTTCCAGCAACGATCCCGGCCGACGTTCAGCGATGAGTTCCATGGCCCGGTCAAACTCCCATTTGTTCTCCTCGTAGTACCAGGTATTGTCGGAGATCTTTTCATAGAAGTCCTTATCTCCAAAAAAGGAAGGGCTGTAGAATGTCAAGTCACATTGTACGCACCTACGCTTTTCCAGGACCTGCCTTGTGTCAAACGATGTGAAAGGATTATAACTGAAATACTTTGTCCACAGCTTTTCCAGATGAGCAAAGTCGTGCTTTCTTACTACAAAATACCTTTCGCTCTTACATAAGGGGCAGCTCATTTCAATCACGATTTAATCTGGAAGATAAAGCCTTTATTTGGGATCTGCGTGCCATCCGCCAACGTGAATCCAAGGTCACTGGCGAAATCCACTACGAGATCATAGTTCTTTTGCATCGCGGCAAGAAACTCGCTCTCATTGAAAATGTGAGTAGGTATCGTTGCTGAATAGATTGATGGATCAACGGTGTGGATGGTGATACGGTGTGATTGACCATGAGGCATGAAGGGCATTCGATCCAGAATGATACAGGGAATGTGATAGGAAGAAATCTTTTCCAGCAGTTGATAAGGTCGCTCCACGTACGGCAATACGCAGGAAAGCAAGGCGATATTTACGTTTTGCTCTTGCAGACACACGTCAATATCATCGTAAAAGTGAAGTCGATCGGTTTCGAAATGCTTCCTGCCAAGTTTTGCAAACTTCTCCTGCTCAACGATGTTCCATTTAAGGTTTTTCAGTGAAGCCAGAAACTTACTGTTTTGTTCATATGAACTGCCGTACCCACCACCGATGTCGACCACATTCAGTGTTCCGTTATTACGCTGAGCAACCCACAGCAATCCTGCAAGAACAGGCCAGGCATATTCAACTTTATCAAAGAGAACGGAATCCCGTTCGTAAGCAGCACCTCCCTTTTTGACCTGGAGAGCCGATGCCAACACTTTCTCAGCAATCACATCCGAATCATACCCTGTAGCATGCTTGACGGCATCCTCCCAGGTTGCATAGTTACCAGACCAGCCATAGCGCTGAGTTGATTTTCTGTAGAAATTAACCAGGAAGGGCGGAGTAATAGCGCGAAGAGCCTCTTTGATCATATACATGTCTGTGTTTCTCGGAAAACGCTCAGGTTTTCACCTGCGCCGACCTCCTTTTTTCTCAGAAACCAAATGGCAAATATACGCTAAACGCTCAGGAATAAGCCAGACCAAGGCCCTCTCCTATTGCAAGCCGCCCTCATTCGCCAAAAGCTTTTTCCGATAATACCTATTGGAAAGCAGGGCATAGGACACGAGATAGCAAAGGCCCGAGACAAGGGAAGAGGCTGCGGCTCCATAAATGTTATACATGGGCACCAAGGTCCAATTCAATAAGATGCTAAGCACAGCCACTGGAATTCCCACGACCACGACCAGATACAGTTTGTCAAGATAGATAAGGTGGTTGCTGTACATTGGTGTGAGTGAGGTGATGATGCTGGTGAGAAGCACGATGGGCAACAGTGGTAAGACCGTCTCATACGCTCCATCGACAATGCCAGTCCAGAGAGCTGCCTTCAAGATACCCCATGTGGCAATCGAGAGCACAACAAATAGAACCACGAGCCGGGTTACCACGCGTTGGGATCGAAGGCGGTTCGCCTGAACATCCTTTTCTTTCAGGAATTCAGGGAGCCAGATATTCTGAAAAGAAGCAAAAACAAATGGAACTACACCCGAAATAACAATTGCCAGATTATAAATGGACAAATCCTTTAGTGATCCAAACTTTTCAATAAAATAACGGTCACTCAGATTGATGAATAATCCCAATAAGGCAGACGCAACAATGGGTAGAGATATCGCCAGCGCCTTGACGGCTACTGTCCGATCAAACCTAAATTCCATTGCCTTAATGTAAACAATGGCAAAAACCGCAATAACTACCACCTCGATGACATAAGCATACTGGATACGCAGCAGCGCGTGGTCGCCGTTGGATGATGCATACAGCACACCGATGACAATCGCGTTGACAAGAACAATTCTTGCGATGTTGAACCATTGAAGCCTGGAAATCATATTACTGGTAAGAAAGTAATTGACAAGCATCATTGAATACACTGAAACCACGGTAGCCAGTAGAATGGCCCATCGGTACGCAGGGTAATCAATGGGGTTCTTGAACATGAATTCGATCACCGGAACATCAAGGTCAAACGCCACCACGAGAAGCATCAATAGCACGATGAATCCCAACAAAAGCATGTTCAGTGTATACAATACAGACCCGCGTTGCCCCTCCGGGTACTCATGATAAAGCTTGCTCTGCGCAATATAGACTCCGAGATTAAAGACGATTGAGAACGTACTGATGATCGCAATCAGGTACCCATAGAGCCCAAACTCCTCCTGCGTCATCACCTTAAGGTACACCGGCAACAAGAGTATTCCTGCGCCTTTGACCATGACATCCACACTGAAAACCTTGAAGTAGTTTCTCAGGAAGGGGCTATCGGCCAGGCTGCTCTGTATTCTTCTGATCACGGCAATTGTTGCGTTAGTCCCGTTGCTTTCGCCGGCTGCGCGCCATACCTGAAACCAGCTTTTGCCTGATCCTGCTGAGCAATGACGGCTGGATGCTCTTGAAATACAACTCAAAAAACTTTCTTGCCCCAGCATGCTCTTCGATGGCAATTCTTTGCAACGACACATCCTCCATCTGGAGATTGGCTTCATAGACATCCGTTACGCCGCTATGCGTACCACTGCTATCGAACCCGATATTTCTAACGAAAGATTTCCCGGGGTAAAGCGTTAGACGGTCGTTCAGGAAAGCAGATGCCTGCCAGCGGATCGCCCATGAATCATTCACGCCCATAATCTGGTCCCGAAGCATCTGCGTAAATGGGTAACTGTCGTTGTAATCAAAATCACGAGTCAATTGACGACTTTCCAGTTCCTTCAATAGCCGCACACCATCCGGCTCAAACAGGGCCCAACCCCGTCTCCACGTTGCCCAACCCCAACAATCGGCTCCACGCAAAAAGAAGGACTGTGGAAGCCGCTGTTTAAGAGGGTACACATAGCCATGAATAGAGATTACGCGACTGTCGTCCCGATACATATCCAAGGCTTCATTCATAAACTTCAGAAAGAACGGTGATGTTACCATATCATCCTCAAGGACGATTACGGTTTCGTGATCCTTGAGCACTGCTGCCGTTCCCTCGATAATGGAACGAGCTAATCCCTTATTCGAAGGACTCTCGACGATGGCAACAGATCGGAATCCCGTGATGGAATGAACGTATGCCCTAACCTGTGAAACCGCTAGCACATTCTCTTTGCTTTTCGGGCCATCACAAAAGACTATAAGATCACTTTGCGCGGCGTACTGATTCATTTTCAGGGCATCAACCGTTTGGCGGGTCATGTCTTGCCGATGGTAAACAAAAAGCGCTATGGGTGATGGCATATCGAAGATCAAATAGAATGTGGAAAATCAAGCCACCAATCCCTTGCCTCGCAAATACGCAATGGTACTCTCATGGCAAATTAGGAAATTGTGATGATTGTTGTCCCATAGACGGTCAGTGACTTTCGATACACCTGATTCATCAATACTGACATACCGGTAATCGAGTTTGCGAAACATGGCGTCCAATTGCTGCGCGTGCTCATTCTCGATAACTTCAATGAGGATCACTGGCTTTGATTCCCGTATAGTTGGCATCATTCCGTTAAGTACGGTGATTTCATGACCCTCCACGTCAATCTTAACAAGATCAATCTGCTTCAACTCATGCCTGTCGCTCACATACGTGAATGGCTTCAGGGGAACATGGATCTCAACCACTTCCGCATCGCCCTGGATTTCAGGATGGCCTGCGTAACGATTTTCATTGACACTGGTCATGTAATTCAAACGATCTTTTAGCATGAACATGGCTGCCGTCCCTTCTGTATCTGACAATGCGACCTTCTCTGTAGCGATATCAAATCCGTTCTCACGGATATTTCTTACCAGCACGTCATGGTTGACATCGATTGGTTCAATAGCAACAACCACAGAAGTTGGGTTGTTATTCTTAGCCACCAGTGCATATACTCCGGTATTAGCCCCAATGTCTATAATTGTATGTGACTGCTTCGCCAACTGAGCCCAAATTTTCAGCGACTCCTTCTCCCATTCGCCGTACAGTCCCTTTGAGATGAGAAATCGCTCCATCATACTATCTTCCCTCAAGAGCATTGAGAATGGTTTTCCGGCGATCGAGTCCTTGATGGTCACAAAGCGGCGGTCGGCTGGTGTATCAACAAAGCGGGCAGGGAACAAAGCGCGCAACCACGATGCCGGCACAACAGCACGGACAAGTTTCGAAATTATCTTTCGCATGATCATTGACGCACGTAAACGTTGGTTTTTGTGAATTGATTGGTGCAAATCAATGCACCTTGTGCCGAGCATATCAACCGAAAATCTTCTTTGGGAATGACACCCCCGGACAAGTAATATTCACGCTCTGCATTGTCCAACACCAGAAGTCCGCCCCGTTTGACTTTTGGTATGCTGTGAAAGAGACACGATGGCCGTGCGCGACCATCCACCAGAACGATATCAAAGTGATTATCGGGGTACCGATCAATGGAAGATGCGTACCGGCGCCATTGGTGTTGCGCATAGCTGGGATCTTCTGAAACGTAATCAAGCGGATTGTCCTTTCGACGATTATTGTCTGTCCCTGCTGGAACAGCTTCGGGCCCTACGAGGATACCCTCCCAACCCGTTACGGATTTGGCTTGCACCGCATGCTTCACCCGCTCAAACCAAGCCGCATCATGCTCTACCGAGACAACCATTCCGGCATGTTTTAGGAAGAAAAGACTTGACCCCCCAGAACCATACTCAAATACCCTGACATCTCCCTTGATTCTCTGCTTCAGATAATCTTGCATGCAGTTCTTCGCAACAATCGTCAGCCAAGGCAACTCCAGGTCCAGTGGGAACTTGGCGCTGAGTACCTGATCCCTCCACTCCTTGTAAATATGAACATGATCGGCACGGAATAGCTCTGCCGGACTGCCGTTCAGTCGCACGATATTGATCAGGTATTTAACAAATGACATCATGAGCATGGGGGAATTTCAGGACTCTTTCAATGGGTAAAGTGCAGCAGGCACCGTAACGAAAACAAATATGTTCAAAGCGTGGACTCTATTTCGGGAAATGAAGGATTGCGTTGGTCTTTGTCCGAGACAATCAACGATGACCCCGTCATTCCCCAGGAAATGTTCAGTTGAGCGTCCTTGTAATGAATTCCTCGCTCTGCTGCCGGGTGATAGAACTGGTCACATTTGTACAGCACCTCCGCAAAATCACTCAATACCAGGAAACCGTGAGCAAATCCCGCTGGGACCCAAAGTTGTTGCTGTTCGTCATCCGACAGGTCAATAGAATATGACTTACCAAATGTTGGCTGCTCTTTCCTAAGATCAACCACAACATCCTGAATAACACCATGCAGCACACGGATCAGTTTAGTCTGTGCAAACGGAGGGGACTGATAATGCAGACCCCGCAATACACCGCGGCTGGAGCGTGACTGATTATCCTGAACAAATTTTGCATGCAAGCCCGCAGCAGCAAAAGTCTTCTCATTATACGCCTCAAAGAAGTGACCCCGAGTGTCTTTCATCACCTTGGGCTCCAGAATCAACAGTCCCTCAAACTCGGTCTTGATGACATTCATGGCTTGCCAGTCTTGCTGCGGAATGCGTAAACGGTCTCAATAGACGGCCGTGCGTCTTCAAGGCCAAAGCCCTTGCCTTCCAGTATTTGCTTGTAGCACGCTGTGTGCAAATCGGTAAATCCATCACTGAATTCAATTTCTCTGCCTTCAATTTTCAGTGAGCGGAACGTCCGCTTTCCTGCAGCCTTGGAAGCGGCGGGAAGGTGGTCGGCATTGATGCTTAGTTTCCAAGTGACTGTTGCGCGCTCCAGGTGAAGTGTGCCTGAAGCATGGTCAGGATGGACCTCAGCTTCTGGTTGACGAGTCGACTTGCCGAAGATCCACAACAACATATCAAAAAAGTGAATGCCGATGTTGGTCGCGATGCCACCGGATTTCTGCTCCTCACCTTTCCAGCTATGATGGTACCAGTGGCCACGGGAAGTAATGTAGTCGAGGGAGACGTGAAAATGTTTGTCCTTCGGAGCACCCGCAACTTCATCACGAAGGTTTATAATCGCAGGATGCAGGCGAAGCTGAAGAATCGTGTACACGCGATGACCAGTCTCCTTTTCTATCTCGGTCAGTGCATCCAGGTTCCATGGGTTGAGCACGAGTGGCTTTTCGCAAATGGCGTCGGCTTGATGACGCAAGGCAAACCGAATGTGCGAATCGTGAAGGTAGTTCGGTGAACAAATAGAAACGTAGTCGATTTTCTTGCCTTGGCGGCGCAGCTTTTCCAGGTGACGGTCAAAGCGCTCAAACTCGGTAAAGAAATCCGCCTGTGGGAAGTAGGAATCCATGATTCCCACACTGTCGAACTTATCGAGCGCAGCTACCAGGTTGTTTCCTGTATCGCGGATAGCCTGCAGATGCCGTGGTGCGATAAATCCGGCCACCCCGATTAATGCAAAGTTCTTCATAGTTTGATTACCGTGTTCCTATGGAGTTTATACGCTGCTCCGCTTTCCGGACAGATGCCTTTTCCATCATTATCAAATTCCAGCCGATGACCGAATTCACTCATCCATCCGATTTGCTTTCCGGGATTGCCTACCACCAGTGCATAATCCGGAACATCTTTTACGACGACCGAGCCAGCGCCGATGAAAGCAAATCGCCCGATGGTATGCCCACATACGATGGTCGCGTTGGCGCCGATGGTTGCTCCTTGCTTAACGAGTGTTGTCTCGTACTTGTCGCGCCGGATGACCGCACTGCGGGGATTGCTCACATTGGTAAACACCATGGACGGTCCCAGGAAGACATCGTCCTCACAGGTCACGCCTGTATAGATCGACACGTTGTTTTGCACCTTGACATTATTGCCCAGCAGGACCCCAGGTGAAACGACGACGTTCTGTCCGATGTTGCAACGTTGCCCAATTCGACACGAGGGCATGATGTGTGTGAAGTGCCAAATTTTTGTGCCTTCGCCGATCTCGCAGCCCGGATCAATCACCGCAGTCTCATGAGCAAAATAGGGGGCGTCTTTCATGGTTATCCAAATCGGGCAATAGCCTCGCAAATATAGGATAACTGCTCCTCATCCATTTCCGTATGGATGGGAAGGCTCAACACAGTGCGGGACAATTGCTCTGTGATTGGAAAGGAACCCTCTCCAAAGCCTGAACGGCGATAGGCCGCTTGAAGGTGTAGAGGAATGGGATAATAAATCATCGTCGGGATTCCCTTTTCGTGTAGATAAGCCTTCAGTGCATCACGATCAACGCCCACAGTTCGAACCGTGTATTGATGGAAAACATGGGTGGAAAAAGGTGCGCGTACGGGTGTCTTCAGGAATGCCACCTTACGAAGCTGCGCATCATAATAGTCAGCAACCTTGCGGCGACTGGCAGCATACGCATCGAGGTGAGATAGCTTTACACGGAGAATGGCAGCCTGAAGAGTATCGAGACGACTGTTGACGCCAATGACATCGTGCTGGTATTTCTTCTGCTGGCCGTGGTTGGCAATCATACGAAGCTTTGTGGCAAGGTTTTCATCACGCGTCATCATCGCTCCTCCATCACCAAAAGCGCCGAGGTTCTTCGATGGAAAAAAGGATGTTGTTCCAATGGTCCCGATTGTTCCTCCTTTTCTTCGCACGCCATCCGGAAAGAAATAGTCCGCACCCAGTGATTGTGCGGCGTCTTCGATCACATGTATCTTATGCCGCTGGGCCATTTCAAGAATGGGCTGCAGGTCGGCACACTGACCGTATAAATGCACCGGTACTATGGCGACAGTTCTTTTTGTAATGAACGACTCAATGACTGCCGGATCGAGGGTGTACGTATCTTCATTAACTTCAGCGAACACCGGAACCAACTTCAGCAAGGCGATAACTTCCGCGGTAGCTACATAGGTGTGCACGGGGAGAATGACTTCATCACCAGGCTGAAAACCCAGAGCCATCATGGCAATCTGAAGGGCATCGGTTCCATTGCCACACGAGATCACGTGGGCGTCGTCGAGATATTTTGAAAGTTCCTGCTCGAAAGATTTTACGGCAGCCCCCTGGATGAAATCGGTTCCTTCGATTACATCCAGTATGGCACGATCAATATCCGGTTTAATCTGCTGGTACTGGCCCAGCAAATCCACCATTTTAATGGGTCGCATGGTTAAGTTTTTGTTCCCAATTCCAGGCATCCCGCAACGCATCCTCTGTGCTAAGGAGGGTCTTCCAATGAAGCAATTGATTGGACCTCTTGGGATCGGCATACACTTTCTCAATATCACCCTCACGGCGTGGGCCAATCGAATAAGCAATGTTAACTCCGGTAACCTTCATGAACGTGTTGATGAGTTCCAGCACAGAGCATGGTATTCCAGAGCCCAGGTTTAGTGCCTCAAAACGGTGGGGCATGTTTTCAATGGCAACCAGCGCAGAAACGTGGGCTTTTGCCAGATCAACAACATGAATGAAATCACGGAGGCAGCTGCCGTCCGGCGTGCTGTAGTCATTGCCAAACACAGTCAGCTTGTCGCGTTTGCCAATCGCCGTTTGGGTGATGTAGGGTACAAGATTGTTTGGGACACCGATCGGCAATTCACCAATCCATCCGGAAGGATGAGCGCCGATGGGGTTGAAATACCGAAGTGATATCACCCGAAGCTCTTTCCACGCCTTCACCAGATCCTCAAGTATGCGCTCGCCCATTTGCTTAGTGGCGCCGTAAGGTGATTCTGGTTTCTTGAAAGGAGCTTCTTCGGTTACTGGGATAACATCAGGCTGACCATACACCGTGCATGAAGAGGAAAACACCAACCGGTCTACGTTGAATTCCCGCATGACCTCCAGTAAGGAGAGCATAGAATCCAGATTGTTCCGAAAATAGAGCAACGGCTTCTCTACCGATTCATTGACTGATTTAAAAGCGGCAAAATGAATGACACCCGATATTTCAGGATGCTCCGCAAATATCCTGCGCAATGCCTCCCGGTCGGCACAATCCACCTGATAAAAAGGAAAGGACTTCCCTGTGATCTGTCTTACGCCATCCAACAGTCGTTTGCTGCTGCGGGAAAGATCGTCCACGACCACAGGCGAGTAGCCGGAGGCAGCCAATTCGACCAGGGTGTGTGCCCCAATGTATCCCGCTCCTCCCGTAACCAAGACCTTTTTTCCCGACATGATTACATTTATAAACGTGCAGTGATCAACGACTTGTCCAGAATCCCCTTGACATCATACACCACGGTGTTGGATTTCCGAATAGAACTCCACGAGAGTTGTTTGAACTCATCGTGACCGACAGCCAACACAATGGCATCATAGGCTTTTGCTGGAGCCGTTATGAGGGAAAGACCATATTCATGCGCCACTTCTTTGGCATCGGCATGGGGATCATAAACATCAATCTGCAGACCATACGTCTTCAGTTCTGCTATCACATCAACAACTTTACTGTTGCGGATATCCGGGCAATTTTCCTTAAAGGTGAGCCCGAGAACCAGCACACTCCCACCGCGTATCGGCATATCGGCCTGCGCCATCAGCTTTACTACGCGTGTAGCAATGTGAACACCCATATTGTCGTTGATCCTGCGCCCGGAAAGGATGACTTCAGGCCGGTAGCCAACGCCCTCGGCCTTGTGTGTGAGGTAATAGGGATCTACCCCGATGCAATGACCTCCCACGAGACCCGGTTTGAAAGGAAGGAAGTTCCACTTGGTACCGGCTGCCTGAAGGACTTCGTGGGTATCGATACCCAGTCTCTCAAAGATGAGGGCGAGCTCATTCACGAAGGCAATGTTCAGATCGCGCTGGGAGTTCTCAATCACTTTTGCAGCCTCCGCCACCTTTAACGATGAGGCCATATGTGTTCCGGCCTTAATAATCTTTCTGTACAAATCATCAACACGCTTCGCCACTTCAGGTGTACTTCCGCTCGTCACCTTCTTAATGTTTACAAGGCGGTGTTGCTTATCTCCTGGATTGATTCGCTCCGGTGAATAACCACAGAAAAAATCGGTATTAAATTTCAGTCCGCTGACACGCTCCAGTACCGGAACGCAAATCTCTTCCGTGCATCCGGGATACACGGTTGATTCATAGATAACCACATCATTTTTTTTGAGCACTTTGCCAACCGTTTCACTCGCTTTAAGGAGAGGCGTCAGATCTGGCTTCTTGTACTCATCAACCGGTGTGGGCACGGTAACAATAAAGTAGTTTACCGTCTTGAGATCCTCGAGGTTGACAGTAAACGTCAGACGGCTGGAATGCGAGAGTTCTTCGGGTTCACATTCACGTGTCCGGTCAATGCCTTTGCGCAGCTCTTCGACGCGTTCACGATTAATATCAAAACCAACCGTATCAACCACTTTTCCGAATTCCACGGCAAGCGGCAGACCTACATATCCCAACCCGATGATTCCTATTCTCTCCATGGTTACTTCGATGTATAATAGCTTCGATACCAGACCACAAACTTACCAATTCCCTCCTCAACAGAGGTTTGTGGGCGAAACCCAACTTCCTTTTCCAAGTCTGAAATATCCGCGAAGGTTGACTCCACATCACCGGGCTGTAGGGGGAGGAAGTTCTTTATTGCCTTCTTGCCCAACTTCTCCTCCAAAACTTCAATGAAACGCAGAAGTTCGACAGGTTGGTTGTTTCCAATATTGAATATTCGATACGGCGCATAACTGCTGGATGGATCAGGATGACGAGGATCCCATTGTGGATTTCCAGCAGGCGCTTTTGGCATCAGGCGAACGATCCCTTCTACAATATCCGATACGTAGGTGAAGTCGCGCTTCATGCGACCAAAATTATACACATCGATGGGTTTGCCCTCCAGGATTGCCTTTGTAAACAAGAAGAGCGCCATATCCGGCCGGCCATAGGGACCGTAAACTGTAAAGAACCTGAGGCCGGTCACAGGAATCGCATAGAGACTTGCGTACGCATGCGCCATCAGCTCATTGGCTTTCTTCGATGCCGCATACAATGCGAGTGGGTGATCGACATTGTCATGGGTCGAAAATGGAATCTTCTTATTTGCCCCATACACAGAACTGGAGGATGCGTATATCAAGTGACTCGGCAATACGTGGCGGCAAGCCTCCAGCATGTTCAGAAAGCCTGTCATGTTACTATCGAGGTACGCGTATGGATTCTCCAAAGAATAGCGAACTCCGGCTTGCGCGGCGAGATGCACGACAACATCAAATCGCTCACGTCTAAATAGTGCGTCGATGGACTTCTTGTCCGTGAGATCAATGGGCTCAAATTGAAATAACGGATGTTTCTTGAGAATGGTCAGTCTCGCTTTTTTGAGATTGACGTCATAGTAGTCATTGAGATTATCAAGGCCTACAACCGGAACACCAACCTCCAGCAGGCGTTGTGAAAGATGAAAGCCGATAAAACCCGCGGCCCCGGTAATCAAGGTTTTCTGTGTCGCCATAGAGGACCGCAAAACTAATCATAACCGCATAAATATTTCCCCAACTGGCCTGATTTGTCAATATTGCGCTCTAATTTTACCTACTATGGATGCACCTTCAAGAGATGATATCGACTTGCAGGAACTGGCGGTTCGTATCATCCGCTACTTCCAGAGTCACCTGGTGTTTATCCTGGTCTTCTGTGTCATTGGAATTGGACTCGGCGTTACCGCGTACAAGACGTTGCCCAACGTTTACGAGAGTCAGATGGTGGTTCTCTCCGATTTGCTCACCAAAACCTATGGTGACCGGATGGATGAGAGCATCAACCACCTGATTCAGGAGGGCAATCACGCAGAGCTTTCTGCCCGATTCGGTCTCCCCACGGAAAAAGTTTCATCCCTTACTTCAGTAGAAGTCGAGTGCCTCCTGGATGTGAAAACTCCGCAGCGGGAAAAAGTAGAAAAGGACGAGACCTATTTCATCATTACTGTCAATCTAACGGACCGCTCTGCGCTTCCCGAACTGCAGGATGGCATATTGCATTATCTACGAAACAACGAACTCGTAAAAGTCAGAGCCCGCCAGCGTGAAGCGCTGAATACAGCGGTCGTACAAAAAATAGATCGTGAGGTAAGCGCCATTGATAGCCTCAAGCGATTGTTGTTCCAAAAAGGTCAATTCAAGACAGAAAACATCCAGTTTGATCCTGCAACACTCTTTACAACCAGTATCGACCTCACCAAGATGCGGTGGGAGCGCCAACAGGAACTCGAGTTGGCGAACTCCATTCACTTGGTAGAGGGTTTTACTTCGTTTGAAAAACCTAAGGATCCCAAACTATTTACACTCGTCGTACTGGGATTCCTGTTGGGGCTGCTTGTCTCCATTGGTCTTCTTACCTTGAAACACCTGTTAAGTCTCGCACGTTCGTGACCTGGCTGACGATACACCTGTGAAAGAACTATTGCTTTATCAGTTTCGCTCTGAGTTCAGGAAGAAGTCCATTTTCTTCAGCTTGCTGTTGTACCTCGTCTCCCTCGTATTTATTAATTACCTGGCCCTCGGTATTCAAAATCGCTCGCTGGCGCCGGCCATTTGGAGCGCGCTATTCTGGATGGCACTGCTTTCAGCACTCGTCAATGCTGTGGCGAAGAGTTTTATCAACGATCGCCCAGGTACCATGAGCTACCTCTACAGTCTGGCCTCACCCGAACAGATCATCATGGCCAAGCTCATGTATGGGTTCCTGCTCTGTGTCGGGATATCACTTGCCGGATACTTCTTCTTTGCGTTGTGGTTGAGCAATCCCATACAGGACACCGCTTTGTTCTTTCTGACACTGCTACTGACCTCATTCGGATTTTCAGCAACACTCTCCATACTTTCCGCCATAGCCGCCAAAACCAATAACGGAAGTATGGTCATGGCTATTCTGAGTTTTCCCATCATCATCGGCATTCTGCTGATGGCCATTAAGATCACGAAGAATTGTATCGACGGCCTTGATCGCGCTTCCAGCGGGGATGAGTTGCTCTTACTCCTGTCCATAAATCTCCTGGCCGCAGCCTTTACATACCTCCTGTTCCCCTATATTTGGCGGAGTTAACTGGGTTGGAAAGATGAAATCGATGTGGTGGAAAATCCTTGCCGTCCTGCTCCTCGCCTATACCGTGGCAGGTGGCCTGCTTCTGTATGTCCCCCGTCTGGTGATCATCCATGAAACCATACGAGCCTTGTATTTTCACGTACCGATGTGGTTCGGCATGGTCGTCATGTTTTTGGTTTCAGTCGTTTACGCCGTCAAGTATCTCCGCGGCCGCAATCCCGAACATGATCTGGTTTCTGCGGGATTCGCACACACCGGTTTGATCTTCGGGATTCTGGGTATTCTCACAGGAATGATATGGGCCAACTACACGTGGGGATCACCCTGGCATGGAGATCCCAAACAAAACGGCGCCGCCATCGCTACGCTGATCTACTTCGCCTATTTCATTCTGCGGGGCTCACTGGATAATCAGGAACAACGCGCCCGGCTAAGTTCGGTGTACGCCATATTTGCCTTTGCAGCCATGATCCCGTTGATCTTCATCATCCCGCGCCTCACCAGTTCAATGCACCCAGGCAGCGGTGGAAATCCTGGATTTAACATGTACGATCTCGATAGCAGCATGCGGATGGTTTTTTACCCCGCCGTTACCGCATGGATTCTGCTGGGCATCTGGATCGCCTCGGTCCGTATTCGTATCCAAAAAGCTGAAGAAAAAATTCTTGATCTCGAGTATGAAAAAAACAAGTAGCCTGCTCGCCCTCTTTCTATTCTCCTTACCCGGGTTCGCCCAGGAAGTGGAAATGGCCGATACGATGCGGTCGGAAGGAAAAATCTATGTTGTCGTTGCCATTTTGCTGATCATTCTCGCCGGGCTTATTGTTTACGTCATCACCATCGACCGAAAAGCCTCCCGTTTGGAAAAAAAACTGGAGGAATTAAGCCGAAAACCGTGATATTTTCCCCTTCTGAACGTTAATACAAAGTCCGTAACTTTGTAGCGACTTCGTTCTCCCATGAAAAAGACAAACATTATTGCCATCTTGATTATAGCTGCCGCCATTGCCATCATCGTTTCTACGGCCGGCGACGCAAGTACCTACGTCTCCTTCGATCAAGCCTATCAAATGGCCTCAACCGGCAATACAACCAGCATTCACGTGGTTGGCGAACTGAAGAAAGGACCCGACGGTGCTGTGGTCGGACTAGCGCCAAGCCCGGATATGCTTTCCTTCTCGTTTGTCCTTGTAGACGAGGCCCGGAAAGAGCAAACAGTCTACTACAATGAGCCCATGCCTCCGGACTTTACCCGCTCAGAGAAGATCGTTGTCATTGGCGGTTTCCAGGGTGAGCGCTTCGTCGCTTCGAAGATCCTGCTGAAGTGCCCATCAAAATATCAGGAGCAAAAACTTAACGCGGGGGTTTAGTTACTTTTGCCCATGCTTCACTATTTCATCGGCAATCTCGGCCACCTCTTTGTCATTGCTTCATTTGTTACCGGGCTCGTTGCCGCATTCGCCTACTGGCGCGCGACGCTGAACAGTGATCTGCCAACCCATCATCAATGGATGACAAACGGACGCGTTGCCTTTGTCCTGCATGGCATTGCCGTGCTGGGCATTATTGCATGCCTGTTCACCATCATCTATCAGCACTACTTTGAATACCATTATGCCTATGCACATTCATCGCTGCATATGCAGGGTCAGTATATGCTTTCGTGCTTCTGGGAGGGGCAGGAAGGAAGCTTTCTCCTTTGGATGTTCTGGCATGCCGTCATCGGAGTTATCCTGATGTACAGTCGCCAATCATGGGAGGCACCCGTGATGAGCATCTTTGCGCTTGTACAAGCATTTCTCGCTTCGATGATCCTCGGCGTTGTTATCCCCGGACTTAGTCTCAAGATTGGAAGCTCACCCTTCATTCTCCTTCGCGACGCGATGGATGACCCGATCTTCACATTGCAACCTGGCTTTATTCCAAAAGACGGCAATGGACTTAACCCTCTGCTGCAGAACTACTGGATGGTCATTCACCCGCCCACCCTGTTTCTTGGATTTGCGCTCACCCTTGTGCCCTTCAGTTTCGCCATGGCCGGACTATGGCAACGCAATTACGTTGACTGGATCAAACCTGCATTACCCTGGACCTTACTGGCTGGCGCCGTTCTCGGCGTGGGTATACTCATGGGTGGATATTGGGCTTATGAAACCCTCAGCTTTGGCGGATACTGGAACTGGGACCCGGTAGAAAATGCCGTTTATGTTCCCTGGCTTATTCTTATTGCCTCGCTTCACACGATGCTGGTATACAAGAATAATCCTACGGGTCTGAAGCTTTCCATGATTCTGGTGCTTTCCGTGTTCCTCCTGATACTCTATTCGACATTCCTGACCCGCAGTGGCATCCTCGGTGATGCCTCCGTACATTCCTTCACTGACCTTGGACTTTCCGGTCAGTTATTAATCTATCTGTTGTTTTTCACGTTGGCCGCCATCGTACTTATGGCCCAACGCTGGAAAGAGATTCCCACTTCGGAAAAGGAAATCGCAACCTATTCGAAAGAGTTTTGGATCTTTCTTGGCGCCGCCGCGCTTTGTTTGATGGGCTTTCAGGTACTCGTGCCAACATCCATCCCTGTCTACAACAAGATTGTTGAACTTCTGGGCATGCGCTCGAATCTCGCTCCTCCGGCCAATCAGGTGGAGTTCTATTCTCGGATTCAGCTTTGGTTTGCCGTTGTTGTTGCGCTCCTTTCGGGCACGGGTCAGTTTTTCTGGTGGAGGAAGATGGATCGCACAAAATTGAAAGAAGAACTCCTGACGCCGGTATTGATAACGCTTGTCCTTCTCGCTATTCTGATCCTGTTTACGCGCATCACAGATCCAACCTTCATGGCGCTTGCCCTGGCTGGTATCTACGTTATTGTGGCCAACGCTAAATTCCTCTATCGCACATTGAAGCTAAATCCGCGGCTCTCCGGCGGATCGATTGCACACGTTGGGATCGGCTTGATGCTGATCGGTATTCTCTATTCAGCTGGATATTCGAAGGTCGTTTCTCTCAACAACACCGGGCTGTTATACAACCGCGACATGGGTACCGAATTCAACCGTGATAATCTCCTGCTATTTATCAACGAGCCTCGCACCATGGGGGGCTATGAAATTGAATTTCTCGGTGAACGACTCGAGCCCAGAAACAAGTCAGGCTATGTAAAGCGCAACGATGTAGAGCCCACCCTTGATCCGTTCAAGGTGATTGCCAAAAAGAACCTTGTCTTTGATGGCCAGGTACTATACCAGGCCAAGGACACCTTTGAAATCTACCCGGAAAATACGTTCTACGAAATCCAGCTTCGCCAGGAGGGTAAGGTTGTGGCGACTTTGTTTCCCAGGGTCCAAATGAACCCTGGCATGGGTGGCATTCTGCCCTCGCCAGACATCCGCCGCAACGTCGACCGCGATCTCTATACCCATGTTTCTGCGCCGATGAACCGTGAGGCGGAACCGGAGTGGTCAGCTTTAGAGGAATTACGGGTACAACCAGGGCAAAAGTTTTTTGTCAATGACTACGTCTCTATTCTAGACAAAGTGGAGCGCGTGACCGATCTCCCCGGAGTGCGACTCACGGACGAAGATGTTGCTGTGAGGATCACCATCAAAGTTGAAGGAGAGCACGACACATACTTGCTCGAACCGATGTTCCTGATCAAGAATCGGACGGAAGTTGGACGAATTGCTGCAGAAACAGGAGAGCTGGGAATCAAGATTACCCTCCTGAATATTCACCCGGAGAGCAATGAATTTGTTCTTGGGTTGCAGACCCGCCAGAAAGACTGGGTTATCATTAAGGCCATGGAGAAGCCGTACATCAACATCCTCTGGTTGGGAACGGGCCTGGTAACGATCGGTTTCCTGGTGGCCATGGCCCGGCGCTTTCGCGATGAATCGCGTGCGGCTAGTGCGCAGCAATAAGTTTTCCGATAATTCCGTCAACGGTAATTCCGTCAGCTTCTGCTTTGAAGTTGCGTACCATGCGGTGGCGTAGCACGGACGCGGCAATAGCGCGCACATCCTCGATATCCGGGGAGTACTTCTTGTTCAGCAGCGCATTACACTTGGCACCCAACACCAGGAATTGCGATGCCCGGGGACCGGCACCCCACTCCAGGTAGTCATTGGCAATGACAGATCCATTTCGGCCGGGACGTGTCATGTGGCTAAGTTTCACCGCGTATTCTACAACGTTATCGGCCACAGGGACCCGGCGCACGAGGTGCTGGAAATAAATGATATCCTCTGCGGAAAGTACTTTCTGAACGGATGCTATATCATCTGCCGTGGTGGTCTTGACAATATCCAACTCCTGCTGGTAGGTAGGGTAATCCAGGAAAATGTTGAACATGAAACGGTCTAGCTGGGCTTCCGGGAGCGGGTAGGTTCCTTCCTGCTCAATCGGGTTCTGGGTAGCCAACACAAAGAAGGGTCGTGGGAGTTCATAACGCTGGCCGGCAATCGTTACCGCATACTCCTGCATAGATTCGAGCAGCGCTGCCTGTGTTTTGGGTGGCGTACGGTTAATTTCATCGGCAAGGATGATGTTGGCAAAAATGGGGCCTCTCACGAAATGAAAGTTTCTCTCTTTATCCATCGTTTCCGCGCCGACGATGTCTGAAGGCATCAGATCGGGCGTAAACTGGATGCGCTTGAACTGGAGATCGAGCGCATTGGAAATGGTCTGCACCAGCAATGTCTTGGCAAGTCCCGGCACGCCGACCAATAGAGAATGTCCCTGACAGAAAATTCCAGTAAGCACAAGGCGGACGACCTCATCCTGTCCGATAATGACGCGGGCGATTTCTGTCCGGAGCTTGTTGTAGGATTCGGCCAGTGCGTTGGCGGCGTCGATATCGTTGGCGTACTGTTGCATTTCAGTTAAACGTAAAAGTGATGATCAGCGGTCGCAATCGCTACTGGAGTATCCCGCAACTGTCGAAGGCCGGGTCGAGCTTGATGAAAACGTCATGACGGGCCTTCTCAAACCATTTGGAGAGCATCTTGTCGCGCTTCTCGGCCAGAGCCGCCGCCTGTATCCTGTGCCAGTCGTCTTTGAGGTTGGCTTGATGGGGCAAAAGGCGCTCCTTGAAGTAGAGAATACGTACCGCGTCCTTTCCGTCGTCAGTCCGGTATACGGTAGGTCGACTGATGTGGCCGACTTTCATGGTGTCAATGTTAAAGTACACGATGGGGTCCATGTCTTTAACAGAAATCTTTGATCCGCCATCCTCATCGGTAAAGTAGCCACCAAATCCTTTTGTTCGTTGGTCATCGGAATACTTCTTGGCGGCCTCTTCAAAGGTGGTGCTGTCTCTCATGATCGCCAGTCTAAGGCTATCGAGGTATTTTTCTGCGCGTTCAAGATCTTCCTTTGACGGAACAGCCGAAATCAAAATGTGACGAGAGTTGTATTCATTACCCCGGCGGTCGATGAGCTGCATGATGTGGAACCCAAATGGGGATTCAAAAGGCTGGGAGATCTCGCCCTCTTTGATTCGGAAGGCCATCGCTTCAAACTGAGGCACCATAGCGCCACGACCAACATACCCCATTTCGCCGCCATTGTACTGGGCACTGGGGTCTTCTGAGTACTTGCGGGCTAGCTCATTGAAATCTTCACCATCGAGGATTCGCTGGCGCAGTTCACTCAGCTTGCGTTTGGTCTCAAACTTCTGTGCATCGCTTACCTGTGCCTTCTTCACAATCTGTGCAACCACCACGTCGGCAGAGTAAAACGGTAAACTGTCTGCTGGAATCTTGGAATAGAAGCGTTTGACTTCAGCCGGTGTAACGCTGAGTCCCTTGGTAATCTTACGCTGCATGGCATTCCCCAACATTTGTTCCCGGATCTGATCACGCAGTTCCAGCTTAATTTGCTCCAGTGTCTTTCCGTAGGTGCGTTCCAATTGTTCGGGTGAGTTTCCGGAATTCTGCAGAATCATATTCATCCGCTGGTCGGTGTTCGCATCCACCTCAAGGTCGGTAACAATAACGGAGTCGATCTCGGCTTTGGCTACCAGAAGCTTATTGACCACCAGTTGACTGAAAATACCGCAGCGTGCCTGTTCAGAAGCACGACCACCATTGGAAAGGTAGTTTTGGTAGGCACCTTCAAATTCCGAATTCAGCAGGATATAATTATCCACTTTGGCAATGATCTTGTCTGCCACAAAGCCTGTGCCTGCGCTTGGGCTCTCCTGCGCCGAACTGAGCCGGACCCACCCGACTAGGAGGAGGCTAGCGATCAAAAATCTCAAAATTCTTCTGTTTGACTGCATTATCATACACTTCGTCTTCCAAAGCTCTCGCAAGTTCCACTTTTCTTTTGTTTAACAGAATGTTTCGTATGTCTTCTTTTACGAATTCCAGGGGTGAGACGTTATCGGATATCTTGTAATCGTCAACTTTTAGGAAATAGAGGAAGTCCGTATCACTCGTCTCGTAGTAGGGATTGGTCTTCAGGAATTGAATCTTATTCGGGATCTCCGCGATCGGAGAATTGACCACCAGTTTGTCAAACTCAATCCATAGACTGTCACTCAGGTGATAGGCAGCTGAAAAGCTCAAACAATACGAGCGAAGCTCCTCCGTGTCTTTTGGCTTCCGCGAAAAGATCATGTCCTTCACCTTGTTCGTGCGCGGAGCTGTCCGGGGTACCTTAATGAAGGTGCCACGGACAATATTCTGCTTCAAGGCAAAGTTGTCCAGGTGAGTACTATAGTACTCTGTAATCTCCTGAAGGGTGACGGTGTCGTTGAGGTGCTGCCGTATGTAGTAGTTCTGGTACTCATACCCAATAAGACTGTACCGATACTCCAGAACTTTCCGCTCAACTTCTGCCTCGTCAATATTCATTCGGCGGGTCGCTTCCTGAATGATGAGTTGCTTTCGGATCCAGCTGTTGACATACGCCGTAACCCGGGCCGTACTATCCTCTGGAGATGTCCGCTGATCAACAATCCCAGCCAAATCTTCCACATACAGGTATACATCATTCACACGGGCTACCGGACGAGGAGTGTCTGCCGTTGCTACCGGCTCGTTCGTCTTTCTACGGATCAAGTCACAGCTCCCGAAAACGACAGCTAGCAAGGCCAGGCTCAATATGTTTTGTACAAGGCGACGTCTCATGACTGGGTTAGTTCACGGATAACGAATTTCTTCCCTTTGCTATTGACTCGGGCTGGATATTTTGTTCTCAGGGTTTTCACCCAGTCCTTCTCCAGCTTTTCCTGATAATCAGAAATCACCTGGGACCGAATTTCATCCAAACTGCGAATTCCCGGAGCCACTAAATTATCAATTTGAACCAGGTAGTAGGTGGCGTCAACATGCGTGACGTGTGTGCCGATCGATTTTGGGACCTGATCTACCGCCTTACTTTCACCCGAAGCAAAGACACGGGGTCCTTGTGCGGATTTGAATTTTCGTACCTCCTCACGTTTGAGTGAATCTCCCTTTGCCACCTTCTGTCGAATTCTTCCGATGAACACTGAATCATCGGTTGCCAGCACACGCGCCCTGACACGTTCGCCAGCAGTGTATTTAGACTTGTTGGATTCATAAAAGGAGCGGAGTCCAACCGTGTCTTCTGAAGCACGATTCCAAACTTCCTTCTCCATGATCGTGAACAACAAAATTCCCTCACGGTACTCCTGAACAAGGTTCCGGTATTCGGAATTATCCCGAAGGATGTCTTCTTCTTCAAGGTCCTCCAGAGACTTTCTTACAAACGAGTCGATCAATTGGCTCATGGCGACCTCCGGTGATCCGGATGACGGATCCTGCTCGCGCATGGCAAAGGCAACAAACTGTTCGATGGTGAACGACTGACCGCGGAGAAGGAACAATGCTTTGGGCAACCACGCTGTGGATCCACGGAAACGCCATACCCCACGCAGCAGGGTACTGTCGGCCAAGCTTATCAGGTAGTTCCTGGCTTCTTGCTGATCCACATAGCCAAAAGCTCTCAGCTTTTCCGCATAAGCCTTCTCATCGGCAACCTGAAGGCGTTCATCACGACTAACGCGCTTCCGGAGCGATTCTTCCACTTGTTCAAAAGAGGGAACGGGAATCCGGCGCTCCAGTCTCACGATATGCCAACCGTAGGCCGACTGGAACGGATCCGT
This sequence comes from uncultured Ohtaekwangia sp., assembly GCA_964392375.1. Taxonomy (GTDB): domain Bacteria; phylum Bacteroidota; class Bacteroidia; order Cytophagales; family Cyclobacteriaceae; genus ELB16-189. Next base: position 24,758 of record CAYMPU010000006.1, read on the forward strand.
CAGTTCGCCTGGCTCATGAAGTGAAAACGCTGCCCGTTCAAACTCGGGTACTCCTGCCAATGCCCCAACTCCAAAAGGCCGTAGACGGCCACCCGTGTTGCGCGTTGCCTGGTCATCGGAATACTCCTTGCATAACTCATCCCAGGAGCGACCGCCCTGCAATTGATTGTAGATTTCAAAAATCTTGGCCTTTACCTTCTTGTCGTCGCTGGTGCCTGTGCGCAGAATGATATGGGAGACCTCAACCTCACCGCGCGCGATTCTACGGTCGGTCACTTTGACCAGATGATACCCGAAGCGCGTACGAACAGGATTTGAAAGTTCACCTGTCTTCAATCGATAGGCAGCCTCCTCAAAGGGGTAAACCATCTGCATGACGGTGAAGTATCCGAGATCCCCGCCGTTGGTCTTTGCACTTGCGTCGGTAGAAAATTGTCGGGCTAGTGAAGCAAAATCCTCGCCTTGCAAAACCCGTTCCCGAAAACCCATAATCATATTGTATGCTGATAGGGTATCAGCGGGTGTTGCACCCGGCTTGAGTGAAATCAATATATGGGAAGCGCGGATTTCAACAGTCATGCGCTCATAGGCCTCTTTGGTCAGCCGATCCAACTGGTCCTTACCAGCAAGGTATGGCTTCTTCAATTCTTCACGATAGGTGGCGAACTCTCTGCTGAACGTTCGGGTGGTGTCGTATCCCCGTCTAATGGCTTCTGCAACTTTGGTCTTGAAGGTGATCAACAGGTCCAAGTACTCGTTCACTTTCGCCTCCGTATAGTCCTCCTTCCGGGGGTGATTCTTGCGAAACAGGTACAAGAATTCATCCGTGGAGACCTCCTTACCCTTCACCGAAAACAACTCCACGGGCTTCGCCTTGTCGGCATCCGACTGGGCAAAAACCGGCATTGCGAGAAGAAAAGCAACAAAAAGAATGAAAATGTGCACGTGAGATAAACTTGGAACCTGCAAAAATACGAGGTGTCCGCGGATAGCCAAAACAGGCTATTTTAGTTGTTTCGTCAGGCGGCAAACGAACCGGCCGTTGCGGGTCAGGTATTCCACGTCATCCATGATCGACTTGACAAGCCTTATCCCCAGGCCCCCTTTGCGCTTTTCGTGTACCAGATTGTTGAGCGCGGGCTCGTGAAAGGTATTGATATCAAACATTTCGCCGTCATCAATAATTTCAAAAACCAACTTTCCTTTTTCTGGAACATCGATCGCAAGTTCCAGGAAATGATCAGGGTTGCAATGGTGGGCATGGATCATGAGGTTGGAGCACATCTCGTCCAAAGCCAGAATGATTTCATTCAGCACAACATCTGAGGCAACGTGGGTCCGAAGGGATTTCCGAACGAAATCCCTGATGCCCTTCAGATTCTCCAGGCTGCAGCCGATCTTATGCCGATAGTTCATTCAGAAGCTTCTTTGCGTCCTGTTTCGTTGCCTGTATATGAAGGAGGTCAGCCAGTCCGAGAATCTGGAAGGTATTGATCACCTTTTCCTTCATCCCATACATCACCATGTTGATCTTCTTGTCCCTGAACTCCTCAATGTAGGACATGAACACCCCTAATCCTGCGGAGGAAATATACTCCAGCGCGCTGCAGTCCACGAGAATCTTCGTAAAGCCTTCCCCGACGCTTTTCGCGATAGCGAGATCAAGCTCGATTGATGAACTGGCGTCTATTTCGCCCACGACAGCCAGAATGTCTGCCCCGTCTTCCTGCAAGCGCTTGATATGGACCATAGGTTTTTAACGTATTTGGTTTTCTAATGTTCTTGTTACTTCCTGAACTTGACAATCATGGTGGTGTAGTCGTCATCGATTTCTTCCGTTCCGGTATACTCGTACAACTTGCCAATAAGGTGCTCCTGCATCTCCCTGGGGGTTCGATCAACGACCTGCAACATGGTTTCCCGCAGGTGGTCCAGCCCAAACTCCTCTCCTTTCGGACTCTTTGCCTCAGTAATGCCGTCGGTAAACAGCACCATGACATCTCCGGGTTCGTAGCCAATCACATTCGTTTCTACATAATTGCAGTAATCCTTTCCCTTCACCATGCCCAGTGCTGCTCCCCTATCGACGAGGAATGAGGATTCACCCTTGGCCGCCCGATAAAATAAAACGGGGCAATGCCCGGCCCGCGAATAGAAGATTTTCTTTTCCTGGGTGTCCAGGACAAAGTAGGTGGCTGAAATGAATGATCCGCGCTCAAGGCAATATCGCAATGCCTGATTGGCGCGAATCATGAACTCTTTGGGCTCGAGAGACTGCTGTGCCAGGCTGTGGAATATTCCTTTCATCTGAGACATGTGAAAGGCTGCTGTTGTTCCCTTGCCTGAAACGTCGGCAATGATCAATCCTACCTGGTGATCAGAAATGCGCAATGTGTCATAATAATCACCACCTACTTCATCCGCCGATTCTGAAAACGCAGCGATGTCAAAATCGGCTCCGGCCTCCAGCGTCGTGGGTAGCAAGCTTTTCTGAACGGTCTTCGCGATTTTCAACTCTTCCTTGTACCGCTCATTCTGAATGGCCTCCTTCATCAGACGGAAATTCTCGATCGATATCCCTGCCTGATTGGCAAAGGCGGAGACGATCTGGGACATCTCCTTGTTGAATCCGTCCGGGAGTTCCTTCAGCAAAGCAAGTGTCCCAATCTTCTCACCCTTGACGTGTACCGGGAACGCCATGATGGACCGATAACGCGTCCCCTTGAGGCTTGCGAGATGCGTCGACAGGTTGCGTGTGCGATCGGTACTCTGATCAAGGACACCTTTTACATTACGACCGTTGAGATGTTCCTGTATCCGCTGCGCCTCCTTCTCTGATATCTGACGCGTCTGGAGTTTGTAGCCCTCATGATCGCCCTTGATTTCGAGCCAGGCAGCATCGGCAAAAACAGAGCTTACCGAACTCTCCAGCAGTATTTCGTAAACACTCTCCTCACTTTGCTCGGTTTGTACTGACTGGCTGATGCGCTGGAAATTCACCACCTCCTCCAGCTTCTGCTCAAAAACCGAAGAGGTCGGGAGGTTGAAGAGAATGACGAGAAAGGAAAAGATGCTGTACAACATCACAAATGAAAACAGGTAGATGTTGAACACATGACCGGTAAACTCCAGGAAGGCTGTTGAATGGAGGGCAACTTCTTCTGAAAAGCGAT
>CAYMPU010000007.1:0-40618 GCA_964392375.1 uncultured Ohtaekwangia sp.
GGTAACGCTCTTTACACTGAGCGGCGATACAGAAGCCGACGCGAAGAAGAAAGCAGAAAACATTTTCAACCTTGAAAAGCGCCTCGCCAAAGCCCAGATGGCTCGTGTGGAGATGCGTGACCCGCAGAAGACCTACAACAAGTTTGCCGTAGCCGACTTCAGCAAGACAACACCAACCATTGACTGGAAATCGGTGCTGCTGCGTATGAAGATCACCACGGAAGACACCGTCCTTGTCACCGCACCAAAGTTTTTTGTTGTCGCCGACAGCCTTGTAAAGAACGCACCCATCGCCGACTGGCAAGCGTATTTTCAGTGGAACATCCTTCGCTCAGCCGCTCCGCTGCTCAGCAAGTCTTTTGTAGATGCCAGCTTTGCCTACGATCAGGCGCTCAGCGGTCAGAAGGTGCAACGCCCGCGCTGGGAGCGTGCGGCCACGCGTGTAGACAACTCCATCGGTGATCTCTTGGGCCAACTCTATGTTGAAAAGTATTTCAAGCCCCAGGCCAAAGCCCGGATGCAGGAGATGATCACCAACCTGATCAAAGCCTACGAAATCCGGATCAAGAATCTTGACTGGATGAGCGACGTGACAAAAAAGAAAGCACTGGATAAACTGAAAGCGTTCAACCCCAAGATTGCCTACCCCGACAAATGGAAAGATTATCCGGGTCTGGTCATCACCAGCAATTCCGCTTACAACAATGCGCGTAACGCGGGCAAATGGTCCTTCAACGACAACATCAACCAGCTGGGCAAGCCTGTCGACCGCAGCCGCTGGGGCATGACACCACCTACCGTTAACGCCTACTACTCCCCGGTCATGAATGAGATCGTGTTCCCCGCCGGCATCCTCCAGTTCCCCTTCTTCCACCCCGATGCGGATGATGCCTATAACTACGGTGCCATCGGTGCGGTGATTGGCCATGAGATCTCACACGGCTTTGACGATTCCGGAAGCCAGTATGACAAGGACGGATCGTTGCGCAACTGGTGGACCGCCGAAGACCGGGAGAAATTCATGGCAAAGGCAAAGCTGCTGCAGGAACAATTCGATGCGTATGCCATTCTCGATTCACTCCATGTCAATGGCAAACTGACCTTAGGTGAAAACATCGGTGACCTCGGTGGACTCAATGCAGCGTATGAAGCCTTCAAGATGACGGCTCAGGGCAAGTCCGACGTTAAGATCGACGGCTTTACTCCCGACCAGCGTTTCTTCCTGGCGTGGGCGCAGATCTGGAGAGGCAAAACCCTGCCCGACCGTGCAGCACAGCTCATTGTTACCGACACGCACAGTCCTGACGAATACCGGACCATTGGCGCACCCATCAATATGGATGCCTGGTACAAGGCTTTCGATGTCAAGCCTGGCGACAAACTGTATAAGAAGCCGGAAGACCGCATCAAGATCTGGTAACCGCAAACGCAGCACCATGGCTTACGCACACTTTCTCGTAACGGTCACTGACAAAGTCGCCCATGTAGCGATCAACCGGCCTCAAAAGGTCAACGCGCTGCACCTTCCTGCGTGGGAAGAGATGAAGGTCATTTTCGAATCGTTGAGTGAGCAGCCCGACGTACGCGTCATCATCCTGTCCGGAGAAGGGAAGCTGTTCTGCGCCGGCATCGATCTGGAATTGCTGATGTCGGTGGGCGAACTGGAGAAGATAACCTCTCCGGATGAACGCCAAGAGAAACTCTACGGCCTGGTCATCAAGCTCCAGGATTGCGTATCCGCTCTCGAGCGCTGCGCCAAACCTGTCATTGCAGCTGTTCACAATGGATGTATCGGCGGTGGAGTCGATATTATTGCAGCGTGTGACCTGAGGTATTGCACCGACGACGCCTACTTCACGATCAAAGAAATCGACATGGGTATGGTTGCCGATCTGGGCACGCTGCAACGACTTCCGAAGTTTGTTCGACCCGCAAGTGTCGCGGAGATGGCTTTTACAGGTCGCGCTGTGAATGCCATGGAGGCTGTTGAGAGCGGACTTGTCAATGGTCGGTTCTCCGACAAAGCCGCTTTGATGGAAGGCGTTCAGATGCTTGCTCAGCAGATCGCAGCCAAATCACCGATCTCTATTCGAGGAACCAAAGTAATCCTCCAGCACACCCGTGATCATTCTGTCGAAGAGGCACTGGAGTTCATGGCTCGCTGGAATGCCAAGCACCTGCTTTCTGACGACCTCAAGGAATCCTTTCGCGCCACCATGCAGAAGCGGAAGCCCGATTACAAGGATTCTTAGGTTCCCTTGCCTGAAACCAATTCCGCCAGCGACCGTTTCTGACCCTATGGCTACTGTCAAATCGTTTTTGATCCTTCTGGCCGCCTGCTTCGCCTTCCTCACCTATGGCCAGAAAAGCGGTTACGTCTGTCAGCCTTGTGGCTCGGAGTGCGATTTGAAAGTCCACGATGCCGCTGGCTCTTGTCCCGTTTGCAACATGCCATTGGTGGAGCAGTCGCTGGTGAAGTTTACCAACCTGACGCCAAAGGAATTTTGCGCCCGCATAGCTTCGAATCCGAATGCGGTCATTCTTGACGTAAGGTCCCCCGCTGAATTTGCCGGCACCTCATCGCAGTCAAATGGCTTTGGGCACTTCCGGAAAGCCATCAACATCAACATTACCGAGCTGGAAAGCCGCATGGTTGAATTGGCAAAGTACAAGGACCAGGAGATGCTGGTGTACTGCAGCCACAGTCGGAGAAGTCCCAGAGCCAGCTACTTGCTGGGACTGCAAGGATTCAAAAATGTCAAGAATATGTCGGGCGGGGTTTCTACGATTGGCGAACTATCCCATGAGGATTGCCTCAAGGATCAGTATGTCGTTCACAAGAATTAGGTTGACACCTAAACCTTATCGTTTGGTACGCACGGGCCGCAACAACACCGACGCCTCCCCTTTCACCAACTCATACACCACGTTCCTGTTTCCGCCCGTTGGTTGGGCATTTGAGTCTTCCGGTTTATAAACAGGAAACGTGTTTGTCAAAACTCCATCCTTGAACGTAAAATTGTCATGACCCATATACCCGTCATAGGGCTCGCCTTCCTTCATGGTGTAGGGGTTGGCTCCCTCGTACGAAATCATGGACACGCTTTTGTCTTCGTTTGAGTACAGTCCGTAGATCGTGCCATACAAGCCGGAGCCGGAAGCGCGTGTGATCAGATAGATTTCTCCATAGCCATTCTTGTCAAGGTCATCCTGATGCACAGCGACCACCGGGTCGATTTCTCCGAAGTCGATCGACATGCTGTCCTCACCAAATCCCTTCTCCTGAATCGACACACTCACCAGGCTGGAATCACCCATGGGTGTCTCGATCACCAGCCATGTCTTGCCCGACGGTGTTTTGAATTCACTTCGGCGCTGGAGATCCGTTCGGGGAAGGAACATCGTGGAATCAAATTCCTCATCGTAGTTGCCAGAATCGTCACCCGAACCACCACAGGCAGCGAGAAAAAGGCTGCCCATCATCAAAAGTAAAATCAAGTGAGCTGTAGAGCTGAACTTCATAACGCGAAGATATTTCATTTCATGATACCCGGGCGTCCGGCATCGCACACCTTCTTGCAAAACTGACCACTATACACATTAAAATCCTTCAACATGGTCTAATTTAGCAATGGTACGCTTGTTGGGTATTGGAACGCAACCCTCTGAACCACCCGCTATGATACGTCACTCCCTGCTGCTCATCCTTCGCAATTTCCGACGCTTTCGGGGGTCATTCCTGATCAATCTTGTTGGATTGTCCACCGGCCTGGCGAGCACCCTGCTCATCTACCTGTGGGTTAGCGATGAATTGAACGTGGATGCATACCACGAAAATGATGGCCGACTATATCAAGTGATGGGCAATCACCACAACGCCGACCGGGTGGAGACCATGGAAGCTACACCTACCCCACTGGCCCTGGCCCTCGCGCGTGAGATTCCAGAAATCCAACACTCCGTAAACCTTGCGCCTGCATCGTGGTTCAGTTCATTTACCCTGGCACCAGAAGGCATGGCCATGAAGTTCAAGTCAACGGGACAATTTGTAGACTCTTCTTACCTGCAGGTATTTACCCTGCCGCTCGTTCGCGGCGACCAATCACGAGCCCTTAAGGATCCAAATGCCATACTCATTTCGGAGACACTTGCCACCAGTATGTTCGGCTCTCCGGATGGAGCGCTTGGCAAAACCATCGATTGGAACATTGCAAAATTTACAGGAAAGGCTACCGTTACCGGCATCTTCCAGGATGTTCCCAGGGCCTCCACGCAGCAATTCCATTTTCTGATTACGATGGAGGCCTTCTATCGGCTGGCAGGCCGGGATGAAACGTGGGGCAACCACGGACCCAGCACGTTTATTGTCTTGCGTGATGATGCAGACGCCGTTGAGGTCGAGAAGAAGATCGAAGACTTCATCCTTCTTAAGAATCCCAAGTCCGAAGTAAAACTGTTTCTACGATCCTATGCTGATGGATACCTCCACGGCCGCTATGAGGATGGCGTGCTGGCCGGTGGCAGAATTGAGTATGTACGATTATTCTCCATCGTCGCTGTCTTCATCCTGCTCATCGCATGCATCAACTTCATGAACCTCTCCACGGCGAAAGCCAGCAGAAGAATCAAGGAAGTGGGTATCAAGAAAGCCGTTGGTGCCGGCCGCCACATCCTGGTGATGCAATACCTTGGCGAGTCATTGCTGATGAGTTTTCTTTCCCTCGCTGTTGCCCTGGTGCTGGTGCAACTGCTCCTGCCCTCGTTCAGTCTGCTCACCGGAAAACAACTCTATCTAACCTTTGAACCGACACTGGTTGCTGCACTCGTGGGCATTGCCGTGCTCACGGGCGTAATCGCTGGAAGTTACCCGGCATTTTACATCTCCGGCTTCAGTCCTTCAGCCGTACTCAAGGGAAAATTCTCATCAACCTGGGGCGAGCTGTGGGCACGGCGTGGACTGGTGGTTCTCCAGTTCGCACTTTCTGTCGTTTTCATGGTCGGCGTCCTGGTGGTATCCAAGCAGATTGACTTTGTGCAGCAGAAGAGTCTGGGCTTTGACAAGGACCATGTGATTCTCTTCGACCATGAAGGGAAAATCGCCGAACAAACAGAATCGTTTCTCACCGAAGCACAAAGACTGCCTGGCGTAGTGGCCCTCTCGTCGGCCAACCAGAACCTGATCGGCAATGACAGCTTCACCATCGGCGTCTCCTGGGATGGGAAGAACCCGGATGAGAACGTGCGCTTTTCCGTGATGGCCGTGGGGTATGACTACTTTGAAACGCTCAACATCCCATCCCTCGCGGGAAGGTCTTTCTCGAGAACGATGAATGACCAAAACTCCGTCATCATCAACCAGGCCGCTGCGGATCGCATGGGCCTGGCCGATCCCATCGGCAAGCGCATCATCTTCTGGGGCAATTCGGTAGAGATTGTCGGCGTGGTCCAGGACTTTCACTTCGAGTCCTTTCACGAAAAGCTAAAACCTTTCATCTTCCGGCTGCGCCCAGAAGAGACCCTGCACATCATGGCCCGACTCGAAGCCGGCCAGGAACGGGAGACGCTTACCCAATTGGAAGCACTCTATGCCCGTTTCAATCCGGGCTATACCTTTGACTATCGCTTCCTTGACCAGGATTTTCAAAAGCTCTATGTCGCCGAAGAACGCGTCGGTACACTATCCAACTACTTTGCCTCCCTCGCTGTCGTGATCTCTTGTCTGGGGTTATTCGGCCTGGCCTCATTCACCGCCGAGCGCCGGCGCAAGGAGATCGGACTCCGCAAGGTGCTGGGATCTTCTGAGGCAGCTATCGTTGTTCTCCTGTCGGTGGACTTCACACGCCTCGTGCTCATTTCCATTCTCATCGGTGTACCGGTAGCCTACTTCTTTTCATCCCGCTGGCTGGAGAGCTTCGCCTTTCACGTCGACCTCAAAGCCTGGTATTTCCTCGCTGCCGGACTTGCTGCCCTTGCCGTTGCCTGGCTCACGGTCGGCGCGCAGGCGTTTAGGGCGGCGAGGGTGAATCCGGTGGAGTGTTTGAAGGAGGAGTGACCCCGGCACAAGGCCGGGGTGACAGTGACCACACCAATCAATGCAATCTTTCAATCATGCGAATCAAGGTCCGCCTTTCCCCGCCCCTTGCCCCTAAAGGGGGAGGACTAGGACGGTAAACGGAAAAGGTAAACAGAAAACGGTGAGCGGCAAACAGTGACCGCACCCATCAAGGCCATCCTTCAATCAAGCGAATCAAGGTCCAGACAATTTTGTGGGGCACCCTTCAAAGCGGTGTCAGTGTCCGGCCTGTTCCCCACACCTGGAAGCCTGGAAGCAAAGACTATCTCCATTAAGTGGAATCTTCCCATACTTATTGAGAATGCCATCGAGGCGGAGGTTGGCCAATGAAGGACCGTTGGCGTCCATCGTGACGAGGGTCACATGATCATAGGCATTGGGATCGTCATTGCCCTGGGCTCCACCGGTTGTGCCGAGTATAATATAGTCCTTGCCGTTCTTGCTTGTATGTGAATAGCTGTGAAAATGTCCGTTGAAAACCGTGTACGGTCTTTCTGCCATCGCGGTCTCAATGCCTTCCAGGCTGCCTTCACCCGTGGTCTTCCAGATAGGCTTGTGCATGAAGAGCATCGTCCATGAGACTTCCGGATGCCTGGCAATCACATCCTTGAAATAGGCGGTCTGTTCTGCGCCGATCGTTCCGGTAACGCGTTCGGGCATTTTGAAATACTCCATATCACGTGCTTTTTCCGGCTCGGGGCCATCCAACACTTTAATCGCCGCCGTCCTTGCCTCATGAATCTCCCTCCTTCTTGCATCGGTATGATCTTCGGTATCGAGCATCAGGAAGAGGACATTCTTGTAAATGAAATAGTAGTAATGTGCGCCATAGCGATCCGTCCAAACTTTTCGCATGACGGGGTCGGTGAGATCGTGATTACCACCGACGTGAAAAAGCGGTGCAATCCCCTTGCGGGCGCGCGCGTCGAAGCTGTCATACTCCATGTTAATAGAATCCGGATTTGACGATGACCCCTCCACGAGATCGCCCACGGTAACAATCAGTTCGGGCCGCAACAGGTTGAGTTGCTCAATGGCAATCGCAAAGATGCCTTCACGTTCTCCGCCCGTCAGGTCGGTGACAATCCCAAAGGTGAACTTCCCCTCAGCATTATCAAATTTGTCGCTCAGCCATGGAACACCTCCTTGCGCAGGCATTTCGTGGGTAAAGACCGGTGGGCGCTTGGGAGCACACGATGCGAAGACAAGGGTGATCGCCAGTATGACGGACATGTGACGGTGATTGAGGTATTGTGGCATGAAACGCATGTTAAGTGATTTAAATATATGTTTAATTTTTTACCGCAGAGGCGCGGAGGCGCAGAGAAATTGATTTGCTTTTGCTTCAGCTGGCTTCGCCGCAGAGGCGCTAAAGCGCTGAGGCAAATTGGCGATCGCTTGCCTTTCTCCTCCGCGTCTCTGCGCCTCCGCGGTTCAATCCCCGCTCACCTCTTCCTCCGCGCCTCTGCGCCTCTGCGGTAAAACCCCTGCATCACTAAACGGAAAAGTAGTACTTTACAACCGCGGCAATTATACAAACCGCTACCATGTGTCGATGGATGGCTTATTCCGGGGGCAAGATCCAGCTGGATGAACTCCTCTTTAAAGCGAAACACAACCTGATTGACCAGAGCATGAGCTCGCGCTCGGCCGAGACGCCCACGAATGCAGATGGCTTTGGACTTGGATGGTACGGGAACCACGAACGCCCGGGCCTTTTCCGAAGCATCCGACCCGCATGGAATGATTTCAACCTGCGCGACCTGGCCGCCAATATTGAGTCGCACATGTTCATGGCCCACGTCCGGGCTACATCATTGGCGACGGTTCAAGAGACGAACTGCCACCCCTTTCGCTACGGCAACTGGCTCTTTGTTCACAATGGCGAGGTCTTCGAAATCGAAAAATTCCATCGCGAACTGCTGATGGCTGTCGATCCGAAATACTTCTCCAATATCCTGGGCTCGACAGATTCAGAACTGATGTTCCACCTGGCATTAACTTTCGGGCTGGAGAAAAACCCTCCCGAGGCACTGGCCAGGATGGCGGGCTTCATCGAGAAGACGGGAAAAGCGAAAGGTGTAAATGAGTCCTTGTGGATGACGCTGGGCGTGACGGATGGCAAAACGCTGTATGGTGTACGATATGCCAGCGACAATGCCGCGCCTACGTTGTATCACAGTATTGACGCGAAAGACATCATGCATATAAATCCTGAGATTGTGGGGCTTCTCGATGAGACAGCAAGAGCCATAGTTTCTGAACCGCTGGGTGTCTTCCCACAGATGTGGAAGGAAGTTCCTCAGGCGACTTTGTTGGTGGTGAAAGATGGGGTGATTGAGTCGAGGGCGTTTGTGCCGGTGGGGTAACCCCAAAAAAATTTCACCGCAGAGGCGCGGAGGCGCAGAGAAAAATTAATTTACGTTTGCTCTAACACTTAAGGCGCTGAGAAGAATTGAATTTTCTTCAGCTTTATTCCAAACAGCTCATCTTACTCTGCGTCTCTGCGCCTCTGCGGTTTAACCTACCGCGTCTCCTCCACCCCATCCGGATACCTCGCAAACCGCCCGCGTTCCCTGGCATGCACATGCTCATGCGACGGCCACGGCCATCCGCCAAACTGTGTCTTCTGATAATCGGAGTAGGCTTGCTGGATATCGGCCTGTGTGTTGCCGACGAACGGGCCGTATTGAACTACCGGCTCACCGATAGGAATTCCCTGCAATAAAAGAAAACGGGTTTGCTCGGTGCCGGCTACCAATGGCACGGCAACATCGGCTTTCAATTCAATGGCCTGATGCGCATTGAATTCACGGCCATCAATGGATACAGACTTTCCTTCATAGAAATACAGTGACCGATTCGCTTTCGCGGAAGCCGCCGGCAGTGTCCATGTTGCGCCGGGCGCCATGGTGATCAACCAGATCGCAACGTCGTTGGCCGCGTCGGCTGCCCAGGAGTCGGGTGCGGGGTTGGGGGCGGTCTTGTCGCCAACTTTTCCGGCAATCACTTTGACCACAGTCAATTTTCCGCCACCGTCTTTGTGCTCGAAGGTCGGTATGGTATCCGACCACAGCATGGAAAAGTACGGGTCGGCCGACTTCTTCGCGCGTGGAAGGTTCAGCCAGATCTGGAAAAGCTCGAGGGGATTCTTCTTGTCCTTATGGATCAGCGGAAACATCTCGCAATGCTGCACACCCTTGCCGGCGGTCATCCACTGCACATCACCAAAACCGAAACGTCCCGCTGCACCCAATGAATCGGAATGATCGACTAATCCTTTCGTCACCACGGTCACCGTCTCAAACCCGCGATGCGGATGCGCCGGAAAACCAGGAACCTCCTCACCATGATACATGCGCCAACCTTCCTTGCTTATGGCAAAGTCCTGCCCAATCTGACGACCAGCAAGCGAGGCGTTAGGTCCCATCACGTCGTTGCCTTCGGGATAGAAGTCTTCGTGATGCACACAGAAGAGAAAGGGGTCTTGGGTTTCCCACGGGAAGCCGAGGGGTTTGGTTGCTTTTATGGCGTTGGGCATGGGGGGTGGGAGTTGGGAGTTAGGAGTTAGGAGTTAGGAGTTGGGAGTCAGGAATCAGGAGCTAGGAGCTAGGAGTTAGGAGTTAGGAGTCAGGGGTTAGGAGTTAGGGGTTAAAGAACCGTTGTGGTTCAAATAACCGAAATAGTGGGCAAAAAGTTTGACCTTGATTCGCTTGATTATAGGATGGCCTTGATTGGTGCGGGCACTGTTTACCGCTCACCGTTTACTGTTCACTGTTTACCGCACACTGTTCACCGCTCACTGATCACCAATCCCCACTACGGCAACAACGAAAGATCAATCCCCGGAGGTATCCCTCGCACCGGCCGATCAAATGTCTGATCCAGGCGGGTGAAGTCGCTGAAGAAGCCGCAGTTGCGGAGGAAGAAGGCGCCTTCGGAGACTCCTCCTCCATAATCCTTACGGTAATTTTTTCTTGCGGTGTTGTCGCCGGTGAATTTTGCCTGGGTGAGTTCATGCCAGATGCCTTTGGCATCGCGTATCCATTGGTTGCCGTACCTGGCGAGACGGGTGATCTTTCCGGTCTCGGGTTGGAAATTTTCGAGGAAGGAATACAGACCCGAGAGGTAGGCTGCCTTCTTCGGTCGGCGCCAGCTGGCGATGAGGGACCACTTGTTTAGCTCAGGCGCAAAGAACCACGCGGTGTAGATGGTGGCTTCGGTGCCTTGGGGTTGTGCGCGGAGCAGGAAGCCATAGGACGTTCCGGCTTTCCAGGGGTAGCGGAGATAACTCTGTCCGCCGGAGCCTTCGTTGCCGAACTCGCCGGTGTACACTCCCTCTCCTTTCTTCTGCAGGAGAATGCGATCCTCTTCCGGAATGACTTTCGGGTCATCGGTTTGAAACGGACTCCACACCGAGAAGAGCACCCTCCTCTCCTTTGCGCTATTCACCTGCATGCCGAAGTATCCATCCGCAAAGCCATTGGCCATGTAATACGATCCGATCACATCATTGCCGGCGGGAACATGGATCTCAGAATAGAAATATTCTACATCGGTGCGCCCCATGATGTCATAGCGCAGGTGCACGGAGGGACCGCGCTTGCCCCAGTAGAAGAAATTGCCTTCGTTGTCTTTCACGTACGTGAGATCATCGCCCACGGCCGTGTCGCTGATGGAGATACCTGACAACGTACCAAAGTGGTCGCCCGTTCTGGAGAGTCCTTGCACGCCGACGGTCACGTAGCCCGCTTCGGCGATGACCCAGGTTCCGGCGGCATGCTCAGCGGCGCCGGGAGTAACGTCTACTTGCTTAGGCTCTCCCTGCACAGTTACCCTCACCGTTGCCGCAGTGGGTGTTGTTATGCGAAGGACAACGCGTAGCTGTCCGGGCTGAACACGGACGTAAAAGGTGCAGATCGTATTCTTATCTGACCAGTCGGCGAGGCCGTCGTTGGTGAACGCGAAGGTTCCGCCGGAAGCCCAGGCGTTGCCGCCGGCAGGGACAACGACGACGTTGGTTGGTTGCTGCTGGGCAGCAGCAGGCAACGCAAGCATGCCAATCAGTAGACAGCGTAGGAAAGCTTTCATGGGTCTTGATTTCAGAAGGGGAAGATAATTCAATTACGCACTGCTTTCGCTATTTTCACATGCCAATGAATGTTACGGTTCCCCTAAAACTCTCCACTATGATTGTACACGCCATCGTGCTGCTGGTCGGGATGGCCGGCTTGTACTTTGCCTACGGGCAATACTTGAAAACCCGACAGCTGATTGCCGAGGGCACGGTGACGACAGCGACCGTCATTGAGTTGATCGACGGGCAGGGCGACGATGGCGATCTCTTCAAGCCAAGATTCCAGTTTATGGACAAGAATCACAAACCGGTGGAATTCGTCAGCGACATCAGCTCCAAGCCCCCAGCCTACGATGTGGGCGACAAGGTTGCCATTATCTACCGCCCTGATCGTTCCAATGATGCGCGGGTGATTTCGTACTGGAGTCTCTACCGCTGGTCGATCATCTTAACGGCACTGTCCATGCCTTTCATGGTGATTGGCATGGGGTTCTTTGTATTTCATTTGTTTGAGGGTGGGTTGGGGATGAAGGGGTGAGCTATGGTTACTTCGGTTTCATTCGATAGCTTTTAAAGTCACGACGCTCACCACACTCATGCCTGGTGTGATGCCTGCGCTCTCCTTTTCATAATCCAGGTGAATGCACTTCATCGCGATGATCAGCGTGCGGGCGCCCTCGGGGCGGGAGAAGGTCGCGATGTGCTCATTGCGTTTACCGGGAGCAATGGGCATGACCTTGGTGTCCGTCAGAACGGAAGCGCGAAAATTCGCGTCGAGGAAGACGGCGATGATGATCTGTTTGTACTTGTCGGGATCATGGCGGCCAGGTTTGACGGCGCTTTCCGAACTCACCTTCACCACTACCGATTTTCCCGATTCTTCGGTTTGTGGCTCTTCCCCGTTCAATGACAATACACTATTCAGCCGGCGCCGATTGTGAAAGTAGAAGGTATCGACCAACACCTGGAGGTCGATGTCCCCCTCCTGGAGCTGTTTGCGGAAAAGTGCAACAAGGCGCGACCATCGTTTGCCGTCGCGAAGATCTTTGCAGAACGGCTTGAAGGCGTCCATGATCACTTTAGCGTGAGCGTTGGCCGACCGCATCAATTCGCCGGCTTTCTTCATCGCATCCGTGACAACGAGCGGCTTATGTGTGCCTCGTTTGGCGCGGACGTGCTTCCCATAGGCGCGACTATTGACGACCGTGCGTTTTTCGCCGTCTTCCGAAGAAGAAATAATTGAGCTTATTTTAGGCATTTTGACAACATTTACTAACTTGTCCCGTAAGCACTAAAATAGCAAAATCGCACCTTTCTTTAGCGATTTCCCTGATTTTCCAACCATACCTTATCAGGACCTTATCAGGACATTAACAGGACCTTATCAGGACCTTATCAGGACTTGGGCCGGTGTTTGCTTCATGTTACAATCACGTTAGGATGTTGTCATTGCGGCGTTAGGATCACCATTGCAAGGGAGGGTTCGGACGAGTCCCAACACGCAGGCCTGCCATATGGATATCTCCACTTCTGGCTATAAGGAGGAGCTACTGTTGAAGGGACGACCACGGAACAAGCCCTAGGATCGTGCACCCTAACATCAGATGGTGGTGAAATGAGCCTACGCGCTGATACTGTTCTTAAAATAGATACTGAAGGTCGTTCCTTTCATGGGTTCACTCTCTACTTCAATCTTACCGCCCTGGTTGCAGACCATCTTGCTGACGATAAACAATCCCACGCCGGTGCCCTCGGTCTGGGGACGGAGGCGGGTGAAAATGGTAAAGATTTCCTTCTGCTTGCTTTCTTCTATGCCAATGCCATTATCCTTAACGGTCAGTAGCGTGAACTCGCCTGCATCCTCCGTGGTGATGAGCACCTCGGGTGTCACCTCCGGCCGGGCGAACTTGATGGCATTGCTGACCAGGTTAAACAGGATGCTGCGCAAGTTCTTCTTCGAAAAATAAAGCTCAGGAATCGTCAAGTGCGTCGTGATCTTGGCGTGGGTGCGGTAGATTTCGTTTTTCAGCGTGAACAGCACATCGTGCAAGACCATCGCTACATTAACAGCTGTCTGATTGCCGATCAGATCGGTTCCTATCTGTGTGAGATCGGTGAGTTCATTGATCATCACCTTCATGGATCGGGCCGACTGCACCGCTTTCCCCAAAAGGTCATCCATGTCTGCCCGGTCATTTTTATCGATAGCCGACTTCAACAGTTCCAGCAACAGCACCATATTGGTGAGTGGCGCCCGGAAATCGTGTGAGACGGTGTAGATGAACGTCTCGTGGTCTGCGTTGATCCGTTCGATGTCGTTTTTGTCGTTGATGCGTTCCGTGATGTCGACAAACGTAATGACGACGCCGTTGGTAAGATTCTCCTTCTTGATGATGTACGGAAGAATATTCATCTGAAACCACCGGTTGTCGCTGGTCTGAATCTCCTTCTCCAGGTCGGTATTGTTTGTCACCACTTCCTGAATGGTCTCCACGAGCCCGTCAAGGTCGGCCAGCGTGGGAATGTCATAGATGGATCTCCCAATATCCGGCGCGGTCAGTTTGAAATGTGCGTTGGCTGGCGGACTGAATTTTCTTAAAATCAGATCGGCGTCGACAAACAACTGAGGGATGATCGTATTTCTGAAATAGTTTTCCAGCTCCTCGTTCAATTCGAGCAGTTTTTTGATCTCCTTATTTTCGATAGTCACTAAGTCACTCATGGATAGGGGTTGGGATGAAATGTCCTGTCGCCAAGACCGAATGGCCCTGCGAAACAGTCACACCTTCTCCAAAACCATTCCGGAAATTCAAAGGGAAATTAAAGGTCGGGGCAACCCCTTGAGGATCACGCGGGGAGTTTATTGGGGAATATTTTCTACAATGTTCAACGAGGAATGCTATACTGACGCGTATGGCATGCGTTGGAGACGTCGGGACATACCCTTGGGGTAAGTGGTCGCTATTTTGGATTACTTACCCAGAATAGTGTCCTTTTTGCTAATTGTTTTCAATTGTCCATCAACCCATTTGTTGGTAATAATAGTAAGTTGATGTCGCCCTTTCATATCATATCCATTCCATAGTTCAGTCGCTACAGAATGTGTCTTTAAATCAGGTTTCATGTTTGCAAAGTCTCGTGTTTCATTATGAAGCTCAAAATTCTTTGTCTCTGGGTCAATGGTAATTAAATGCCCTCTTGATAGTGACCAACCATTTGATGCACTCACTTGAAGATAGATATCGGTTTGCCCATCAAAGTTGTAGTCCTTCAAAATTGGGTCAAACTGAGTCGGGCCAGCGTCAAGCCCGCCAATGCTGTCTAAAATAATCCACCTATTGCTTTGAATTCCATAAAGTCTAACCGCGTAGGTGGTTTCTGTCGGACAAATAACAACAAGGGCATTCTTTTCTGTCTTGCCAATTATCCGTCCTGATTTAAAGAACAAAAAAGATCTGTAATCATCAAATTCAAACTCATTATACAATTCCAAAGTGTCGGTCATTAACGCTTTATCGAGAAGCTGAGTGATTTCGTCAATCACAGTGTCTTCGGCTACGTTCGTTTCGGAAATTATTTCCGTAGCAATAACTTTACCCTGTGCAATCCGTGGTCGATTACACGAGAATAATATCAGTGCTAAAAGCAATAATGTTAACGTTCGCATTGTCTTCACAAGGTTGAATACAATCCTGCATTCCTTGGCGTACCCGCTGTGGAGGTCCTCGAAGATACAAAGACGATCATATACAATCGCTAGCCAAGCACCCTTTCCGATTGGTCAAAAAGTCCCCTCACAGAACTGTACACCGCCGCCCAATCATCATCATCATTAAAATCATGTGCAAATCACAGTTCAGACAATGCTTCGATCGGAGTGCGTGGATAATGGGCTTCGAAGAACGGTGAGGGCGGGCCCGCCTGACCGCCTATTCGTCTCCTCAGAAAACATGACCATAGGTCAGGCGGGCAGGCACGCGTCGGAGACGTCGCGCCATAGCCTCGGTTAAACGCGCGCCATATTGGGTCTTTCCATCATAACGTTCCTCAGCAGCCGTCTTTGCGAGGGGCACGCTTGTAAATCATTTTACTATCTCGTTCTACATAGTCGCCCGATACAATGGGATATGAATACTTGGGCGCGTACGATACAAAATGGCTTCTTACAACTATTTTGTCGTTGATTTTCAGGCTGTGCAATTGCTGAAATTCATTAGACTTTTCCGGCCCAAAACTGAGAATATACTCGTCACCATCAATCCTGACCATCACTCCGAAACCCAATCGTGAGCCTGGCGGAAGAGAAAGAGAGGTTACAACAGCCTCCATATTGGTAGAATCACTTATATGGTTCCTTATCTTAGCCGCACCGGCAAGCACTTTTTGACCTTCGGCAGACGCTTCCCATTTTTTGAACTTTATACCTTCAGGGCTAGCCTCCCAATTCTTCAATACGGCTTCCATTTCAGCAGCAGAGCGTGGCTTTGGGGCTGATTTTTGAGAAGTTACATTATTGATTTCGCGATTGGCAAATACCAGTCCGGTTACCACAACCAGTGATACGATCAGCGCATAAATAACTTTCTTCATATGTCTTGTAGGTTTAACTATCAATTCCAACAAAGCTACAAGTCTTTGTGCCCGCCTTTCGTTAAGCACTTGTTAAAAAGTGTAAACGAAATGTAAAAGTTGCCTGGATAGCATAATGAACTGTACATCGCCGCCCAAATCATGTGCAAATCACAGTTCAGACCTAGCGCTTCGATCGGAGTTTCACTCCATTTTGATTACTTCAACCGGGTTCATCCTCCCCGATTTCCAGGCAGAATAACCGGTAGAAAGCATCACGACAATCACGGAAGCCATTGCAACAGCAAGGAATAGCAAATAATCTATCTCCACTCGGTACGCAAACGTGGTCAGCCATTCCCCGATAAGCACAACAGCGATGGGCAACGCTACGGAACACGCAATCAATGCGATCCGAACAAAATAGCTCATGTGCAACACAGAAATCTGGGCCACCGACGCGCCCAGGACTTTGCGGATGCCAAACTCCTTCATCCGCCTTACCGACATATACATGGCCATCGAAAAAATTCCAAGCACTGAAATCAAGACGATAATGAGTGTACCAAACTGAAGTGAGGCAAACGCTTTATTCTCCTTTTCATGGCTTTGGCTATACATCTCATCCACATGAAACCAGTTAAGCGGGTAGCCGGGTATGATCGCTTTGTACTTCTCTTCTATGGTTTGAACAACGGATTTTGCATCACCCGTGTAGCGAACATAAATGAAACCGTCAGGGTACTCGTTGGTCCACGGCAACCGCATCACAAGCGGCTTTACTTTGTCGTATAGCGGGCTAATGTTGATGTCCGACACTACGCCAACCACAGTGCCATCCCATTTTCCCGTCTCTTCCGGGTGTGTGTAGATCCTTTTGCCCAAAGGCTCTTTCCACCCCAGCGCCTTCACAGCGGATTCATTCAGGATAAAGGCCGCCCCGCTGTCGGAAGGTATACTGGCATTGAATGTACGGCCTTGAAGAAGTTTGATTCCCAGTGTGGAAAACAACTCATCATCGGAGAATACTTCATACAATTCAACGTGGTTCATCTCCGCATTGCCTTCCTGTTCCACGAAGTACCAGTCCTTCCAATACCCACCACTTATGTAAAACGAGCTGTTTGAAACATGCGTGACCCCGGGAACCTGTTTAAGTTCTTGTTTAAATGCCTTCATGTTCTTTACGGTGAATTCTTCCGGCATGTTCAGCATCAACAAATTCTCTCTGTCGAACCCAAGATCTTTGTTGTGGATAAAACCGATTTGCTTGCCAACCATTACCGCACAGCTGATGCAGATCGCCGAAATACTGAATTGGGCAAACATTAAAATCTTACTGAGCGAAGCGTTGTATCCGCTGCTTCTGGATTTTAGGTTTTGGATTACCCCGGATGCCGCAAACATTCTTGCAGGGAAGTAGCAGGAGAAGAAAAGCAAAACCACCAAACCCGAAATAGCAATCATCACAACCTTGGGGTTAAGCAGCATGTCAAAGCGCAGATTGGGATCCAGCAACTGGGCAACTTCAGGAAACAACAGGTATAGCGCGCCAAGCCCCAAGGTCAATGCGATGAGGACAAACAACAACGTTTCCAGCGTTACCTGTGATACCAGCTGAAATTTTCGCGCGCCGAGCACTTTGCGCACGCCGGTTTCCCGCGCACGACTGCTGAAATCAGCAATGGAGAGGTTGACATAGTTAATGCCCGCCACGATGAGCAACAAAACCGCGAGAACCGAGAAGGCATAAACATAAACCGGGCTACCCTTGCGGGCAAACTCAGCCTTATATTCAGGGCCGAGATACACATCCGAAATGGGCTGAAAGAAGAGGTTGAACCCAATTTCCTGGCGCTTCGATTTCTCGATGTGCCTGTCCAGCAGCGATTCTATTTTTGCGTTCAGCTCTTCCGTCACCGGCTTCTTCAGCCGAACAAAAAGAGTTGACGACAGGTCGAGGAATTCAGTTGGCGATAGGATACTATTGCCTGTGAGTGTTGATTCGGTTTGATTCAGTATCACTGCTGTAAACCCGAACGATGTATGGCTTGGGTTTTCGATCACCGCAGTTACTTGGTAAACCTTCTTCTCATTGTTGATGGTGACCAGTTTATTCAACGCATTAGCCGTTCCAAAAAGATTCTCTGCGATGGACCGCGTGAGCACAATGCCATTGGGGGATTTCAATGCATGGGATGAGCCTTCGATAAACGTGCACGCTAAGAAATCGAATACGGTGCTGTCGGCTTCAATCAAGCCGCCACCACAGGAAACGCCTCTGCCTTCGTACCGGAGATACGTACCATTCGCATATCGAATTCCGGCAACCGATTCTATTTCAGGAATAGACTGTTTCAGCATCGGGCCGATGGCGAGAGGCACAATAGCATACTTCTCTACCTGGCCGTCCTCCTTTCGTAGCGAGTTTACCCTATAAATATTTTGATGGTCATAGTGGTGTGTGTCGTACGATGTCTGATACGAAACATACATGGCGATGGAAAGAAAGCTGAACATCGCCAATGACAATCCCACCAGCTT
This sequence comes from uncultured Ohtaekwangia sp., assembly GCA_964392375.1. Lineage (GTDB taxonomy): Bacteria > Bacteroidota > Bacteroidia > Cytophagales > Cyclobacteriaceae > ELB16-189. The sequence goes on from CAYMPU010000007.1 coordinate 18,264, forward strand.
CAATGCAACATTCACCTTGCTTTTGCGGATGTGGCGCATGCCGGTGATAAAATAGTTTTTGAACATAAGAGGGTGGTTCACTCTAGCCTACTACTGAAAATCATATTCGCGCTTCAACAAAAGAATCAATCGACTCTGATCATGAACCAGCTTGGAAAGCTCTCTGATCCTGCTACTGCTGTAATCCTTTACTATGAGGTAGGCATTGACCATTTCTTTTACTTCGTTGATGTCATTGGTCAACAAAGGCTTAGCCCCATGTACATCCGCATAGGCTGGTGATTGCATAACGGAATCTGGAATTGATTCTAACTTCATCAGGAAATCCTCAGGATAATTCAAATCAACAACTCGGCTCTTCTTTTCCATCGCCTGAAGATATTTCTGCTGATCCTCAAGATTGTCCTGGTCAAGATGCAGGGTCACAGCATCGTATTGAGAGATGTAGTAAACGATACTATCATTCGTAAAATAACGAAGACTACCCGAACTCTTAATCTGCTCTAATGTCGCCCGGCTCCATCGGAAGGGTGGATTCCAGGTAATCCATGTCAGTCGAACAAGATCCAGGTTCCTTAGTTGGCTCACTTCTTTGTCTCGAACGTAATTGGCCAAATCCGTAATTCCTTTTACCATTTCCCTCAATCTTGAAATGTGATACTGAATATTTAACGTATCCCTTACGAGATCATCTACCATCGACTTGGCGTACTCTCTTGACTGCTTACGCTCACCAAACTCTTCTCTCAGATTTTCTGCAAAAAATCCGGCTGTAACAGCAAGAAACAACATGAATAATTGGAAAAAGTACAGCCGAATCTTTCGATACATATTCCTCAGGAACGAAGGTTCACTTGGATCCGTAAGTCCAATTTCCTTATCCGTGTGGTCAGATGAATTTCCTTCCATTTGATTTACAGTAATTCAAACAATTGACTCGTGATCTTACCCTTTAAAACTATTTCCTCTTCAATTAATTCAGATATCTATTAAACCAGATCAGCGCTTTTTCAACACCTCTTGATGACTGTTCAATGGTGGGTGAATGGGTCGTTTTCTCAAATTCAACAAATTCGGATGTCACGCCAGCTCCTTGCAATACGGTATACATTAATTTACCCTGGACAATGGGTACAGTTTCATCAGCACTTCCATGCATAATTAACGTAGGTGGGTCATTTTTGGTAGCATAGTGAATCGGTGAATATTCCTTCAATTGCTCCACATTCAATCGTAATACAGGTCGATTTTCAATTTCCTTAGGATTGTCAGTCACAAATCGTTGCAAATCGGTAGGTGCTGCAAAAGCCACAATGGCAGAGAGTGAAATCGGATTTCTTTCCCAATCCTCTTTGGCATCGTGAAGTGCTATTTCCGAAGTTAACCCAATCAATAGCGCAAGATGACCGCTCGCACTGCCTCCCCAAAGTCCAATTCGGCTACTGTCCACTCTATAGTCCTTGGAGTGGTGTACAATATAGCGTACGGCTCTCCTCACATGCGAAGCTATTTCAGGCATCCCAAATTTTGGTTCGCTACCGTGGCGCACTTCAAATACCGTGTATCCCTTTAAAACCAATTTCTTAGGACTTAATATGGGCCAACTATCCGATGCTAACATTTCTTCATCGGTTGTATATCGATATTTACCATTGTCCATGACCTTATATGTATCATAAGGAGATTTCCAGCCGCCACTATTGATCAAAACAATTCCTGCGCCATTTGGATGGGTTGGTACATATACATCATACGTCATAGCCATTCCATAGTCATGACCGTAAACAACGTCTGCCAATAAAGTGAAGTCGTTAGTGGAGTGATCCGTTTGACCATTTGTATCAGATCCCTTGTTTGAACAACCCGCAATGGTTAGGGCTAAAAAAATGGAAATAATTCTCATTTTGTTCAGGTTCAAGATTTGTCTCCCGCATTGTCCCTGTATGCCGCGCGCCTCCCAACGAACGCCCGCTACGAAGGTCACCTAAGATACGAAGGGGATCGTACACAATCGTTAGTCAGGCAGCCTTTCCGCTTGCCAAACAAATCCCGCGGAGGACTTCACACGGCCGCCCATCATCATCATTAAAATCATGTGCAAATCACAGCTCAGACAATGGCTCGATCGGGTTATCTACATTTCTCGTATTCAAATATAACTGTCCAGGCTCCATAGGACATCGTAGTAGGCAGCCCAGCTTCATTGTAGCTGTATGAGTAATTGGTAAAGTTTGGCGAATCAAATGGTTCGTCAATATTTACAGGCACATAGTACTTTTCCGTAAGAATATTATTTGGGGAAGATGATGAGTACGAATGATAATTGTTATTCCACCTAAAGGTGATAGGCAAGCCATTCACAGCTTTGATAAAATTTACCTTGGTATCAAATGCTACCCACTCATACTTTACTTTCCGCTGAGGATTGGGCCATAAAATATAGTTAACAACACTTGTCAAATTATTGCTCTCATTATAACTAAATACATATCTAAAATTCACTTTGTCTGTGGAGTCAATTTTCTCAATAAGGTTATTTAAACCATCATATTTATAAAAGCTGTACGATTGAACAGTATTGTCACTATAGTAAATAGTGCTTTTAATAGGTAAGTTTTGATCGTTGTATTCATAGGCAATATATCCATCTGCTCCTCCATCGCTTATTGTTAACTTGGTGCATAAATTGCCGGCGTACTCAAGAGCATAGTACGATGTATCATAAAACGTCTGTAACTGACCTCCATTGACAGAATAAGTTCCCCACTGATATCGCTCAATTCTGGATACTAGATGATCACTGTTATAGATATATAAAAATGATCCACCATTTGCTGTGGGGGCCGTCCAAATTTGACGCTTCAACAAATACGACCCCGGAATTGCGCTGACGTTACTACCCTCATTGTTACAAGAGAAATTCATGAGGCTGATCCATAAAATTGGCAAACACAGTTTGTTGCTCATCTGCAATTTTTACGTCAAAAGTCCCCTTTTTGCTCCCAAACGACTGTTACTGTCTACCCAAATGCCGCGCGTCTCCTGACGCGTGCCCGCTTCGAACGTTCACCGAAGATACAAAGAGGATAATATACAATCGATAGCCAGGTACCCTTTCCGTTTGGCCAAAAGTCCCTTGCCCATCCATCATCATTAAACTACCTAGATATACTCCGGATGTGTTGTTCTTGTTCATCGGCGTTGATCCAACCACCATCAGTCTTCCAGTATGGCCAAACTTCTTTGTAAATACTGTCGCCTGCGTCTTTCTTAAATTCTATGTGAACTTCCACAACTTCGATATTTCCTTCCCCAACTACAGAGGAAAGCAGTTCATATGTTGGGTACCTTTTCTCGAAGTCTGCCTTTACTTTTGCTTGAAGCTTTTGATCCTCATGGTAAGCGTCGACATAGAATAAGACAACAAGTATTGCGAAAATCAGTCCAAGGGCAATTTTTATAGCTCTCTTCATTGAATTCGTGGATTGTTGCTATCGGTACTTTCCACAACATTTATGCATGAAAAATGGCTGGGTTTTCGAAGCTGCGTCCTGGCCCACACCCAGCCCCGACGAAAGTCCGGGTCCTTGTCATCAATCATTGCAATGTCTCTTTGCTTACAACGTTTTAATTTTACTTTGAGGAATTTATCATCCTTGATTTTTATTGTCTTAACGCAATGGTCATAAGCTGCAATAAGTAATGTTTGGTCATTAGTAACTAAGGTTAACTCAAACTCACCCTGTTCGTTCGTCTGGAATTCCTTCTCTGTCCCCAGTTCAGTTACTGTCGCTCCAGAAATAGGTCCTTTTTTGTCATAAACAATCCCTTTGATTGTCTTCTGCCCCAAACAGGTCAAACTTAGCAAAAGCCCGAAAAGTAATGTCACAGATTTCATGCATCATATTTATCTGGAAGCAGTGACGCCAACCACGTATGGCTGCGCGTCTCCCAACGCGCGCACCCTGTATGGCGCGCGTCTCCTGACGCGTGCCCGCTGCGAAAGTTCACCGAAGATACGAAGAGGATGATATACAATCGATAGCCAGGGACCCTTTCCGTTGGACAAAAACCCTCGCAGAACGGTACAGGTAGCCCCTTCATCATCATTAAAATCATGTGCAAATCACAGTTCAGACAATGCTTCGATCAGAGTGTGTGGAGAATGTGCTTCGAAGAACGGTGCGGGCGGGCACGCGTCGGAGACGTTGCGCCATCCTTCGCGGCTAAACGCGCGCTATACAGGGTTAATAGTCGACACTAAAACCGCGAGCAAAGCAAAACATATTGCTGTCACTATTGCATAATACTTCAGTCTCTTTCGGGTACTTGTTACAAAACTATCGAACTCCTTGTTTTCATAGAGAAGTCTGTATTCCTGTTTGTCGGGGAAGAATTCCATATAACTCAAGAAGCTAGAGTACCTGTCATATAATATTTCATGGTCCTCTTTTGCTAGTAAATCCTCGTCCCTGAACTTATCAATAAAGATCACAAGTTTTCTTACTCTCCATTGATTATTCAGGATAAACAAAAACAAATGAACCATTAAGGTTATCAATATTACTCCAGACAGTATTGTCATATCACCGATAAACTTTATAGTTATCTAATTGCCGACGTGACTGCATTCTCTACAACGCATTATGAAAATCATCTAAGCAGATTCATAAAGATCGTATTTGCAAGCATTACTGAATCAATCAGGATAATCGTTAGAAGCGATGCTCTCAAATACCTATCCTTATATGCCAGTCCTTTATATGGAATTAGAGCAACAAGCGTTCCCAGGATGAAGCCCAGAAGAGGAATGGTGAAAGCCAATGTCTTTAAGGCCGCGGTGTTCACACTTTTATGATCGACGTATTCGCCAGCTAAATTTAAGGCACCTCTATTTAATATTGAGACTAAGGCAAATGTAAGTACACTTAAGAGTACGATAATCCAGAGGTGTCTATTTCGCTGATCCTTAGTATACACGATTCCTAATTCCGGTAATTCTCGCTAACCATTGCACACGTTCTGACGTGTCTCTGTTTTGGCATTGATCATAGATATCGTTTGTGTTTGCGCAGTGGTGTCTTATTGAAACCGTGGCCTGTCCACGTGGGCGAACGTAATAGAATAAATATACTTCATACCTTGATGTCCAGCCACCACTGCGCAAAAATTTTGTTGGCTGCCGTTTTGTTTCACTTCTTGAATTTTGTCAACAGCTTTTTGATGTCCTTTTCTCTCTTAGAGTATTTGTAGTAAATCTCTTCTTTCAATAAAGAACCAAGTACCAGGTCATAAATTTTCTCTTTTTCCCCAGCTTCCCTTAAGCAGTCAAGGTGAGATAACAAAGTCTCGTAGTATTTGTCAATAAAATACTCTTTATAACTCTGCTGTTTCGTCTCTGACTCAATATTGATTTTAAAGTCGGGGAAGTTTAAGTCGATAAATTGGTAATACGGGCTACCATTATACTTGGGATACTTATTAATTAATCCAAGGGCTTTTGAATAGTTCGGTGGCTTTACAATGTTCATGTATCCAAAAATCAACAATCCATTTAGTCGCATTGATTCAAGGAAGAAAATGCCTTTCTCAGTGTCGTCCTTGAGTCCGTAATTATTCAATTGAAAATCGGTCTTGCTTAAGTCATATGGATCTACTTTGTTTCCATAAGCAGCAAAGACCATTGAGTAATAGTTATCAACAAGTTCTTGGGTAGAAATATCCTTTTTGTTTAAGGTCTCAATCAATTGTTTGTTATCAACTGGATTTTCCTTTCTAACATTGAAATTAATCTGTACGACGATATAAATCTGCTTTAAGTCCTTGTCAGTCGGTCTAGTTAAAAATTTGTCAGATAGAACATTAGTGCTTGGTCGTATTGTCTCTTGAATAAAGTCCGCGACAAAAGTTAATTCTGTATTGTCATACTTGTCTAGGGAACCCAAAACGTTCTCTGGCGGGTTATTCCTAAACATAAATTGTCGATAGGCCTTTCCGAGTTCAATTAGCCCATCGTTCACTTGTCCCCAAGTAATTTGTCCAAGCGATAAAAGAAGTATCGTTAGAACAATCTTTCTCATTTATTATGTGGGTTTACACTTTCTTACAAACTGGCAGCCAACGTCCGTATATACCGCACTTTATGCAGTACATATCCTATTGATCTTTACACCTTCCTCAAAAACTCCGTTCTCAAAACAATACTACTCCCATTAATCCTACAATCCACCTCCTGCTCGTCATCCGTAAGGCGGATCTTCTTGACCACGGTGCCGCGCTTGAGGTTGAGGGAGGAACCTTTCACTTTGAGGTCCTTGATGAGGGTCACGGAATCGCCGTCGCTGAGGAGGTTGCCGTTGCTGTCTTTTACGTCCATGGTGGGTTGGTGTAGGGGTTTAATGAAACGTCTTCAAAATTTTCATCAGCACTTTCTCTTCGTGCGTCAGCGGTGAGCGGCTGCTGGAACGCTCTACGGCGTCGAGTTCTTTGAGGTATTTCTGGAGGTTGTTCTCTTCGTAGAGGCGGATCAGTCCGGGGTGAACGTAGTACTTGCGGCACACGGTGCGGGTGTTGCCGAGCTTGTGGCTCACCTCGTCGAGGGCGAGGAGGATGTTCTGCTTGCAGACGGCGGCGGTGGCGGCCTGGCCGATGGACTTGAACGACCGCATGAGGTTGAGCGAACCGGCCCACAAGCGGAAATCCTTCGCACTGAAATCGGCGCCGGCAATCTCCTTGATGTAGTCGTTGACCATCCCCGAGTCCACATCCCGCGCGCGGCCCTGGTCGTCGTAATACTGGAAGAGCTCCTCGCCAGGGATATCGCGGCACTCCTTGATGATGCGGGCGAGGCGCTTGTTCTGCAGGGTGATGTTGTGATGAATGCCCTTCTTCCCCTTGAAGGCCAGGCTCATCTCGTCGCGCTTGAATTTGATGTGCTTATCTTTCAGCGTCGTGAGCCCGTACGAGCCGTTCATCTTCTCATAGCCTTCGTTGCCAATGCGGATGTAGGTCCGCTCCATGAGCAGAATAACCGCGGCGAGCACTTTACGAATCGTCAGCTTCGGCAACTGGATGTCGCGCTCCAGGTGGTGGCGCATGGCAGGCAGTGCTTTGCCGAACTCGTAGAGGCGATGGAATTTTGTCTCGCTGCGCACCTTGTTCCAGAGCATGTGGTAGCGGTACTGCTTGCGGGCACGAACGTCCCACCCCGTGGCCTGGATGTGGCCGGTGGGCTTGGGACAAATCCACACTTCTTTCCACGCCGGCGGAATGGCCAGCTTGCGGATGCGCTCCAGGGTCTTCTTGTCTTTGACCGGCTTGTTCTTGAAGAAATAGTTGAAACCCTTGCGCAGCGGCTTGCGGGATATCCCGGTGATGTCGTCTTTCACGTAGACCAGGTCGACCATCGCCGCCGCCTGGGCGTAGTTCTTGTCCAGGGTCATGTACTCCCGGTGGGAAAGATCGAGCTCAGCGTCGCTTTTGTTCTTCATACGAGCCGTATGGGTTACTCAATATACGGGTTCTTAATGCATTTCCAGAGTCGAATGCATTTCCCGCAGATTTGCGCAGATTGGGCCCACGCAGATTTGCGCAGATACAGGTCTGCGAAAATCTGCGCTTAATATCTGCGAAAATCTGCGGGAAATATTCCGAAGCAAGCGCACGCAAAATTCATCAGGATTTCCGTACAGCCCGAAAATTCCGACTGAAGTCTTCCCACGCAATCTTTACACCGATGTCGTTGTTCCATGTTCAACCTGCTGCGAATGGTCAAAAATGGGGTTTCTATAATTGGAAACTTTTCGCATCTTTGCTTTGTTGAACCAAGGCGTGGTTCGTGAGACATTTTGCCACGATATTTCTGGATGAAGCGGACAAGTTCATCGCCGCCTTAAAACCAAAGACAATTAAGAAGATACTCTACACTATTGATCTTGCAGAACAAACCTATGACCCAAGGCTGTTTAAGAAATTAAAGAAAGAGATTTGGGAATTCAGGACGAATTACGAAGGACTTCAAATTCGACTTCTGGCATTTTGGGACAAGACGGACAACAAAGAAACGTTGGTCGTCGCGACCCATGGATTCATTAAGAAAGTTGACAAAGTTCCTGAAAATGAAATAGAGAGGGCCGCGAGAATCAGGGAACGATATTTTGAGAATAAAACAAGAAAGTAAATCATTATGGCAAAAGAAATGAAGACGCACACACTTGCCGAAATGAAAGACAAGTACATTGGCAAACGTGGGACGAGGAAAAGGGACGACTACGAATATGAACTTCGTATGGATGTTTTGGGAAAGATGATTAAAGCAGCAAGACAAGAACGTAACTTGACGCAAGAAGAGCTTGGAAAACTTGTTGGCGTTCAAAAAGCACAGATATCCAAACTGGAGAGCAGTACAAACAGTGCAACCATTGACACCGTTATTAGAGTTTTTAAAGCATTAAAAGCGGAGATCAACTTCAACGTAAGAATTGAGAATACGTTTGTAACCATTGGGTGAAGAATGCATTTCCCGCAGATTGCCGCAGATTTGAGCCCACGCAGATTTGCGCAGATACAGACCAGCGCTATCTGCGGGAAATCTTCCGATGCAAACGCCACGGCACCAGCACACTCGTCTGCCTTTTGTATTCCTGGAACGCGGGGTTGTCTTTATACTTGGCCTCGAGCAGCGGGACGCCGGAGACGAAAGCGAGTAGCCAGGTGATCGTGATGGGACTCACGATGAACCACATACTTCCCTCGATGGGCACGGTCATAAGAAATAGGCTCCACCACATGACGATCTCACCGAAGTAGTTGGGGTGGCGGGAGTATTTCCATAAACCCGTGCGCATGATGGCGCCGGGTGCCTTTGTCTTCACAAACGTGGCCAGCTGGGCGTCGCCGATGGTCTGGAAGAGAAAGCCAGAAATCCATCCCAGCAAACCCAGCCATGTCCAGACCGACCACGATGGTGAAGGATTTGCTGAAGCCCAGACTACCGGCGATACAATGATGAGCATGAACGCTCCCTGCAACACAAACACCTGCAGGTAAGAACGCACGACGAACATCCTCCCCCACTCCGCACGCCACTTCGCATATCGAAAATCTTCTCCCTTACTCGTGTTCCGGCGATGGATATGCAGGCTCAACCGGGTACCCCAGAGGATCACCAGCACGCAAAGCAACAGCAGCAAGGGTGACGGCGGCTGGCGATACAAAAGAAAGGTGCAGACGACCGCAAATCCTAAACCCCACGCAACATCGGCGACGTCGTTTCTCTTTTTGTAAAGAGCAATCAGAAACCAGATCGTCACGTAGATCCAAACAAGAAGAATAACCGGCAAGAAGATGGATAGCAGCTTAGCCATGATACGCGCAACGGAATATCAGGAATTGAGCCAGCTCATAATCTTAAACCCGGCCGTGCTAACAAGGCTGGTAAGGACAACACCCCAGGCAATATCGACGAAGACAACGCGCAAGGGCCAGTCGCGCAGGGTGGCAAGGTTGGTGAGATCGTAGGTGGCGTAGGTGAAGAACCCAAACAGGCCCCCGAGCACCACGGCGCGGAGGATGGAGTTCCTTTCAATGGCCGGGAGGATCGCGAAAATGAAGATCCCCACGATGAACAATAGATAAAAGATGATGGCCGCCTTCCAGTTCACCTCGCTGCTGAGGAAATTACCCAGATGCTTTTGATAAAACCCCTTGGCCAGAAACCCCAGCCAGAACATATCCAGGGCAAAGAAGACAACGGCCGTCAATAGATAGCCGATCACGAGTTTGGATGAGATCATAATGGAAGTTTAACTACAGCAAGAGAAACAAGGAACTATCCGAAGTGTTACTGCCTCATTTAAATATACGGGTTCTAAATGCATTTCCCCCGCCCGACCAGCCTGGGTTAAACCAAGAGCCAAGAATTGAACTGGTCAGGCGGGCGGGCGCAGATTCCGCAGATTTGGGCCCACGCAGATTTGCGCAGAAACTTGATCAGCAAAAATCTGCTTTCAACAGATCCAGATCAGCGAAAATCTGCGCTTAAAATCTGCCCCATCTGCGGGAAACCATCCGAAGAAAACACAAGGACTCAAGATCTGCGAAAATCTGCGTCTTAAGATCTGCGAAAATCTGCGGGAAACCATCCAAAGCAAACGCAAGTCCCCGCAAATCTCCACAGATCCAGATCTGCGAAAATCTGCGGTCTTAAGATCTGCGCCAATCTGCGGGAAACCTTCCGAAGCAAACGCCGCCGCATAATGGTCTGCCATTGACTATTTTTATACCATGAACAAAAGCACAGCCCGAATACCATTGCTTCTCATCGCCTTTCTGTACGCTGGTTGCAGCCGAGACAATTCCTCCACTCACGATCAGGAATACTTCCTGGGTGGCGTGGGGGCTTTCTCCGAGATGGTACAGGCCGGGGTGAAGAAGCTGGCCATCAGCGCACCGCTTTCTCCCATGGATATGGACCGCGTCATGGCCGATGCACAACGGATCGCCGCCGAACATCATGTGGAGATTTTTCGGGAATCGGAATTGCTCGTGACAGACCTGTTTGCGGACTCGGTCACCAAAGGCAAAGACGTACTGCTCATCTACAAGGGGACAACCAAAGACGAGTACCTGCGCCTGAAGAGTGAGGCAACAAAACTCCAGAACGCCGGTCAGTATCACGGCGCTGCCCGCACGGAACTTTCCCGCCGGTTCGGGAAAATGCTCAGCTACCCCAACGCCCGGATCAATGAACTCCTGGCTCAACAATCACCGTTGCGCACGATGAATCACTTCGGCATCCGGGCAACGAATGTGTTTCTCTACTACCGAAACCTCGCCAAGGCTGCCGATTTCTACAGCAAGACCCTGGGCATGGAGCAGGTCGCCGACTACGGCATGGCGCGCATCTTCCGAGTGACCAGCGACAGCTACCTGATCCTCGTTGACGCCAGCAAAGGCATGCATTCGGCCGATGAGCCGAAGACCGTGGCCATCGCGCTGATCACGGATCAACTGGAGGCGTGGTACGACTATTTGAAAACCACCAACACAAAAATCAAGTACGATTTCAAACTCAAGCCCAACCGTCCACACGACGGCTTCGTCATTGAAGACAGCGAAGGCTACCTGCTCGAGTTCGAACGCTTCAATGACCACCCGGAAAATGACAATTTCGTTCCTGTTCTGAATACCATGGCTACCGTCTTGTGTGGGCCCTCCGTACCGAAAGGCCTCGGCTTCAAAGCCACGGTGACCTGGCTCTATTATAAAGACATGGTGAATATGGAGAAGTTCTATCAGGAGACCCTGGGGTTGTCACTGGTTGCCGACCAGGGCTGGGCCAAGATCTACAGCGCTTCAACAACCGGCTACATGGGGCTGGTCGACGAGCGACGCGGGATGCACAGTTTCACGGAGAAGAAAGCCGTGAATGTATCCTTCATCCTTGACGATCTCGACGGCTGGTTTGGCTATGTGAAAGACAACGGGGTGTTTGCACTGCGCGACACTGCGGTAAGTACGGGGCCCGAAAAGAAATATCGCGCCTTTGTCGGGTATGACCCGGAGGGATACTACATGGAGTTCGATACGTTTTATGAACACGCCGACAACAAGCGGCTGATGGACGCACTTCAGAAGAAGTAGAGCCCCCAGCTGGCTGCCCACCCGCTAAATGCAAAGGGTTGCCACAGATTTCACAGATTAACACTGAATGCCTCCATTAAAATGAATGCGAATAGTAATCGCATCAATGGATCAAAACGGATCTGACCACCGGGTATCGGTGTAGACGGAGGTGCCGGTCAATGTCTTGAGGAACGCAATCAGTGCGGCCTTCTCGCCTGCGGTGAGTTGGAGCTTTTGCGGTTGGCCAGCGGGTGTTAAGCGAGGGTCGATGTTTGTGTTGCCGGGGACTACCACAATGGTGTTGTAATGCTCAATCACCGCGTCGAGTGTGGTGAGGCTCGCGTCGTGCATGGCATCGGTCATCAAGGTTCCGTCTGTGCGCACAAGATCTCGAAGGGAAGGGGAACGGGTATTGGTGAGATCGAGGGTCGCCGCGCCAATCATGCCGACAACGCCATTGTTCTTGGAGGCCGGGTCGATATCAAATTCAGGTGCGCGATGACAACCCTGGCAGCCTGCCCCACCTCCGATGCGATTGCCACCGGGATCAAACTGGGGGGCTTGCAGGAACAACTGCTTCCCTTGATTTTCCTGGGCAGTGAAATTGGGAAACGGCGCGGGATCATTGGGAACCATGGCACGGCCCGCATCAAACTTCGAATCAAAGGACTGGATGCTGCGGACAAACTGCGCCAACGCATTCTGGATCCTCAACTCGGTGATGGACTTATCGCCAAAGGCCAGGGTAAAGAGCTCGGTGTAGTAGTCGAGGCCCTCGAGTTTCGTAATGAGTTCGTTGAATGAAGGATCACCGCCGGTACCACTGAAGCCCATCTCCTTGTGATCTTTAATCGGCTGTCGGACCTGATCCTCCAGGTTGATGGCGCGCTCATCCCAGAAGAACCGTTGCTCGAGGGCAAAGCGGCTGTTGACCAAGCGCATGCTGTGTCGGCCCGTTGACCCATTCACCCCCGTGCTTGCCAATGCGGTGTCGCCGAAAGCAAACTGTTGTTTGTGGCAATGACCGCAAGAGATGTTGTTGTCGATGGAAAGATTGACATCGTAAAAGAGCACCCTTCCCAACGTAGCCCCTTCGTTGGTGATCGGGTTCGATGTCGTATTTTCTTTCGTAATGTACGCCGGCTTTGTTTGGGCTTCGTAGTTCGGCAGGTTGAGCGGATCGATCGTTGTACCAAAAGCTGCCTTGATGGCCGGGTAGGAATCTACGGCTGCCGGGGAATTCTCATTACAGGCATAAAGCGTAGATACCAAAATCCCTGTAAGGATCATCACTTTGAATATGGAGGACGAAGGTTTCATAGAGATTTGAAGGGGTGCTTGCCTATGGCTGTACAAAAACGCAAGAAAACCTCAAACTTAAAAACGGGGTTTGCCTGGAATGTGGAAATAACGACGTGCGATTTTGTTTTCTTGCCTGCCTGCCCAAGTATTTTTGCATCTATATTCGCTCCGTGGAAACCCAACAAATCCTTTCGAACATACGGCGCCACGTGACACTAACTCCTGACGAGGAGCAATTCCTGCTTGCGGCGCTGGTGCCCGTTACGTACAAACAGGGTGATATTGTCCAGGAGGCCGGCGAGGTGACGCGCAACATGATCCACGTGAATACCGGTTGTCTGATGACCTATTTTTCCGACAAGGACGGTAACGATCAGGTGATCCAGTTTGCCACCACCGACTGGTGGACGGGCGACCTCCACAGCATTACCACTCAAGAGCCATCCATCTACACCACCCGTGCACTGGCGGATTCTACGGTGTTCTTTCTGCCTTCCGTTCGCATGGATGAGCTGTTGATCCGGTACCCTGTCTTCGAACGCTATTTCCGGATCACGTTTCAGAACTCCCTCGTCACGCACCAGCGCCGGATCATTCAGACCATCTCCTGGCCGGCCGAAGAGCGCTACGCCTACTTCCAAGCCAAATACCCGCAATTGGAGCAGTATGTGCCCCTGAAGTATGTTGCTTCTTACCTCGGGATCACCCCGGAGTTTTTGAGCAAGATTCGCAGGAAGCGGATGACTCCGTAGTTTCTTAATCTAGTTCAAGTTCCCCACCCCTCCTTCTTAACCTGGTTCAATGGCGCAGGGCATGCTGTGGCCATACCTTTGTATTACCAAAAGGGAAATAAAATTTAAAAACACAAAAGATTATGGAAACCGCAGTATTAGCATCCACCAAATGGGGTATTGACACAACGCATACCGAAGTACAGTTCAAGGTAAAGCACCTGGTGATCGCCACCGTAACGGGCTTCTTCAAGAAGTTCAGCGGCAGCGTTGAATCCGAGACCAGTGATTTCGATGGCGCACAAGTAAACTTCAGCCTTGACGTCAACAGCATCGACACCAACCAGTCCGACCGTGACGCGCACCTGAAGTCAGCCGACTTCTTCGCCGCAGCAGAGTATCCTACCGTTGACTTCTCCGGTATCCTGAAGAAGGTCAGTGGCAACGACTACCAACTCAACGGTGACCTGACCATGCGCGGTACGACCAAACCGGTAACACTTACGGTTGAATTCGGCGGCATCATGGTTGACCCCTGGGGCAACACGAAGGCCGGTTTTGAAATCAACGGCAAGATCAACCGCAAGGATTTCGGCCTGAACTGGAATGCACTTACCGAAGCTGGCGGCATGGTCGTGAGCGAAGAGGTGAAAATCCACATCAACGCAGAATTGGCGAAAGGCTAGTTCTCCGATAAGCAACAACAAAAAATCCTGCTGATGAGGCAGGATTTTTTTGCTTTAGGGGAATATCAATTGATGTCCTTGCCCTGCTCCAGCAGTGTGATCATCGCCTCTATGCGGGATTTGCTGCCGGGATCGGGTGCCAGTGGTAGTGCTGTTTTCATAAACCCTAACGCCTTCTTATAGTCACCCATACCCGAGTAGCCACGCGCCATCCCCAGTGTGGTAGTGTATTCCTTCGGGTACTTATCATAATTCAACTTGAAGACTTTGAATGCTTCCTCCTTTTGGTTCATCGCCTGAAGGGTCCTGCCATAGAAATGTACTTCGATCATGGTGCCCATGGGCAGGGCCTCGGCCATGATTTTCTTAGCTTCATCCATGCGGTTCATCTTCATCAGCACCGTGGCTTTGGTGCTCAGCGTGCGGTAGTTGGCACGGCCCATGATGCGAAAACTAATCGCACGGTCCATCCAGGCAAGCGCCTGATCCAATTCCATATTGTTGTCGACGCAATACAACGCTGCCTGAATAAAGTCCTCGTAGTTGCGCGTGGTCATAAACTCACGACGGAAAGATGCCATCTGCAGCTTCTTCACATCGGCATCCACACGAAAGGGTATCCTTCGCTTCTCCCATGACATGGCGATCACGGCGGAGCTGTCGGTTTGATCCGTAAACTCATACTTGAGCCATTCAACACTCTTTTCCAACGACGTGTTCTTCACCGTCACACGCAATGCATCAAAGGAAGGGTCGTAGTAAAAACTCCCCCAAGAGGTAGACACCGTCGAGAAGATGAGCGTGCTTTCCTGTTCGCCGAGGGCGATGAAGAACCCATACGTGCCCGCTGGCAGATCCTTGCCTTCAATCTTTACCGGGTGCGAAAACGACATCGTCGTGTTTTCATTCGCTCCAGCCCGCCACGGTGCGGAGTAGCTCGTGCCGTGACCCTGATCGGCGAATCCGTAGTGCGCAACGGGCGTGTTGTAGATCTTCCCCTCCCTCCCCTTCACGCCGGGGCGAGAATAGTTGATGGCTATTTTAACAATTCCGATCTGCTCGGAAACAGATGCCTTCTTGTTGCCTCCGTCCGGAGCGGTGGTCAGCGGCATGATCTGCGAGGTGCCGTTCATGACAGCAGTCGCAAATAGGATAATGGTAAAGATTGTTTTCATATGCTTTATGGTGTAACACCTTAAACGAACGTTCCCAGCCAAGGGTGCATGAATGTTGGACCGGCGGCAAATAATGAGTATGATTACTCTATGCGACTCCCGTTAATCATGGTATTTCTTTTCCTGATCCCCCAAATCGGGGCCACACAGGAGATGACGTTGATACCCATACCCTTGAACACCACCGCCTCCTTCCGCGGACTATCGGTGGTCGACAATAATGTGGCCTGGGTAAGTGGCAGTCAGGGGACGGTTGGAAGAACATCCGACGGTGGAAAGACGTGGGACCTTCGGCAGGTTGCGGGCTATGAGAAGCTCGACTTCCGTTCGCTATACGCCTTTGATGCCCAGCGCGCCATTATCGCCAACGCAGGATCGCCGGCATATGTTCTTCGGACAGAAGATGGCGGCAAAAGCTGGGTCGCTGCATTTACATCAACCCATGCCGATGCTTTCTTCGATGGCATTGACTTCTGGAATGACCGCGAGGGACTATTGTACGGTGATCCGATTGACGGCAAACTCTTTTTGCTGCGGACAACGGATAGCGGCAAAAGCTGGACACCTGTTGCAACAGCTCCGCAACTTGAAAAAGGTGAGGCTTCTTTTGCCGCGAGTGGCACCGGTATTCGTTGCACAGGCAAGAAGGACGTTTTGATTTGCACCGGAGGTTCCGTTTCACGGTTATGGGTTTCCAACGACGCTGGTATGACCTGGGTGGATCAGCGTCCTCCCGTGGTTCAGGGAAAATCCAGCACGGGCATCTTCTCGGTGGCCATTCGCGGAAAGCAGCTAACGCTTGTGGGTGGCGATTTTCAGGATGAGTCCCGCACCGAAGGGCATCACCTCTTTTCGCGAGATGGTGGTCGCCAGTGGAACGTTCCGCCATCACCCATCCGTGGCTATCGGGAATGTGTTGAATGGATTTCTGGCAAAGCACTCATCGCCGTGGGCCCAGGCGGAGCGGACATTTCAACCGACGGCGGTCTTTCCTGGCGGATGCTCTCCGATGAAAAGGGGTTGCATGTAATCCGAAAAGCAAGGAAGGGCACCAGTATCTTTTGTGCCGGGTCTTCGGGCAAACTGTTTCAGCTAAATCCTATGGGTGCTAAATAACCCTTACTTCAGGTTCGACATTTCCTGTTGTACGAGGCGGGCAAGAATATGGAAGTCGCCCTTTTCCAATTTCTCGTTTGTCATTTGGGCGAGGGCACGTTGCAAAAGGGCATCCAGTCGTATTTGCTTTTCACCATTGGTTAGCTGCAGCGAACGAATCTCGGAGAACTCAAGGAAGTAAAGGTCAAGCCTCTCCTTTCGTCGACGCATCATCTGATTGCGCAAGGTCTGCGTTGCGCCATACATCAGGGCACCAAAGGAGAAAATCAGGGCTATCGGATCCGCATAGCGCTCCAGAAAAGAGGGTTCATTTCGACGAAAGTAAGCGTCGGCCCCTGCGTGTACTGGATAAAGCGCCTGGTTCAATGCCGGTGCTTCTTCCCTGATCGACCGATACATCGGATCGAAGCTCATCAACTCCAGCCTATGCTCGAAAAAGATTTTCGTCAGGTCGTAGATGGACTTTTCACCAAGGTCAGCACGAACGACCAACTGGGTGCCTACCGAAAACGTATTGATGTCCGACGATCCGGGAATACCCGGAAAGGCGGGGAGCGTAAAGGGAAAGATCTGAGGCTCATTCAGTGTAAAGAAATCTATCCAGCTTTTGTCGATGGACACCTGGGTCCATCCATCGGCCAATAGTTTTCGGGTGCGGGGGCCGTACGATGTACCCCAGATCTGGATGAAGTCAATGTCCCCGGCATCGTCCATACTCTTGAGCTCCGTGATCGGCCGTGGTAGCCCCACAATGGTGACGGAATCAAGCCGCCCCGACTGCAGCATTTTCTTGAGTTGCGTATGTACTTCTCCATCGAGCACTTCAACACCCACGCGAGCAGAAAGCAGTCTTTCCCGGGTAGTCATTGGACCCACTTGTTTTCCTTTCGCAAAAAGTAAGAAAAGCCGATCCGCCAGTGGTGCCACAATGCGCAGGTTTCCTGACTCACGACCAACAAACTCAGGAATGAACGTACTGCTGTTCATGACAAAGGTGAGGTCTGCCTCACCACGTGCCACCGCCGCATTGGCCTCCAATGCGTTGGCTACCGGGACAATCGAGATCGTGTAACCATTCGTCCCGAGGAGATCCTTGAGGTGCGAAGCCATATAGGCGTAGGTAAAATCTCCCTTTCCTATGGCTATGCGAAACGACTTCTGAGGGGCCAAAAAATCACAAGAAACAAGGGCAATGGAGGTGGCAACGAGCGCCAAGGCAAAAATCTTCTTCATGACGTTTTTAGAAAGCCGGCAATATCGCAGAATAGTGCGAGTAGCACAATCATGAATGGCTACCGGCCTGGATGGTGTCTTGGCTACAGCGTTAACAGGTCATCGCGTATTTTCCTGCTTCATCGACATATACGTCCACGCCGCACCCACGAGATCGATGACTCCAAACAGCAACAGCTGCATCGGCGCGTAGCCGATCACGACAAAAATGACGAACCACATGAAGATGGACCATCGCAGATAAACGGTAAGCCTCATGAACAACGCGTTGTTGGTGGGCGCCATAACCACATAATACACGCCGAGAGCAAATACGACGGTGCCCAGGATACGGATCCAGACCTCGGTCGTCTCCTGAATCTGTACCATGGCGAGCAACAGGTTGGGAACCACGGTCAGCGTCACGCCGGTGAGCAGAAGGTAGAACCCAAAGTAGTACACAGATCGTGATGCAGCGGTCATTGGTGGTGGGGTTTAGGTTGCATTGGTTATGATGAAAATAGGTAAATTTTGGCAACCATTTTCACCGAGATGACATCAACCTTTTATAACCATGCCCGTTAAGGCCTATTACCCGCCTTACTGTGAAAGTCCCTGTTCATACGGTTTGATTTCTTCACTCATTTTTTAAGGTTTCATGAAGCATGTTCTTCGTCTACTGGCGTTCGTTGCCGTAGCGCTCGTATCCCTTTCCGCTCATGCCCAGACCGACACCACATCGGCTCAAGCGCTCATGGCGCAGGGCGACCGCTATCGGCAGGCCGGAAAGGTTCAGCAAGCTTTGTTGCACTACTTCCGCGGGCTTCGGCAAGCTGAAGAGCATCAGGAGCGCTGGCTGATCATTCAGGTGTCGGAACGACTCGGTGATCTGCATGAAAAGTATTACCGGTATCAGGAGTCCATTCCTTATCTCATGCGATCGTACAGTCTCTTACACAAAACGGATAGCATCGCATTCCTCGCCGCGGTGACCAACTCCATCGCATGGAATTACATCAAGATCGGCGTTGCCGATTCTGCCGTGCGGTACGCGGAAGAAGCGGTCAGCCTCTATCGGTCAATGTCACGCTTCGATACACTCAACTATTGCGTCGCCCTGGAGTCGTTGGGAGAAATCTACTCCGAGAAAAAACGGTATGCGGATGCCGAGACCATCTTTGCCCAGAGCATGGATCTCGGTCGTGCGGCCGGCAATGTTGTCATCCAGGGGTTTACGAACTATGGCTTTGCGTTGAATGCCTTCAACCAGGGCAACCTGGCGAGAGCCGAATCGTCGATCGGTGCGTGTGTGCCTGTGGCCGAAAAGTATGCGTCGCCCGAACTGCTGGCGGATGTCTACTGGCTTGCCTTTCGGATCAGCGATGCCCGTAAGGAACAACAAGAGGCCTTCCACTATCTGAGGAAGTTCTCCGAGCTGAAGGAACGCCTTCACTCCGAAGACATCGAAAAGAAAGCGGCCATCATCAACGCCAATTTCGAAATCCAGAAGAAGGAAGACGACTTGCGGCTGCTGTCCCAGCAGAATGCCATCCAGCAACTGGAGATCGAACAACGCTCGCTCGCCCAAAAGATCACCATCGGGGCGATCCTGGCACTCATCATCATTGCCGCGCTGATCTATAACCGGATTCAAAGTCAGCGGAAATTTGAAAAGAAAGAACTGCAGCGCAAGAATGAAGAGCTGGAACAAGCACGCAAGGTGCAGCTGTCCCTGCTTCCCAAGAAACCGTATACGGGAGATTCGTTTGACGTCTTCGGCAAGATGATCACGGCTACCGAAGTGGGCGGTGACTACTACGACTTCATCAAACTCGACGACCACCGCATGCTCATTGCCTTCGGCGACGCCACCGGCCACGGCATGACGGCCGGCATGATGGTCACGATCACCAAAGTGGCTTTGATCAACAATTTGTCGATGCTGAAGGATTCCAATGATGTTGTTCCCGTGGCACGAGCCATTAATGAATCGATCCTTTCCAGCATCTCCGTCAAGGGAATAGGCATGGCACTGCAGCTATGCATCATCGACACATCCAGCAACATGCTCTTCATGACGTCGTGCGGAATGCCTTACCCCATGGTCGTGGACACCACAACGGGCGCCACTCAGACGCCGGTGATTCATCAGCCTCCGCTTGGGTTCATGAGAGGTACGAAGATGGAGTTAACGCAGCTGCCGTTTACAGCAAGCAACCTGTTGGTCCTGGCCTCCGACGGAATTCTCGAACGTTTCAACAAAGCACGAGAGGAATACGGCGCAGACCGGCTCCTGGGCCTCTTGAAGGCTACGGTGTCAAGCCACGTGAATCTTCAGCATCTGCTTGACGCGATCTTTCAGGATACGGAAACGTATGCCGAGTCCATTCCCCATCACGATGATATGACAGCGCTCTGTGCGCGCATGAAATAATTGAGACAAAAAAACGCCATCCGCAGGGATGGCGCTCTTTCGTCAATCAAGCCTTCAAAAGCAGATCATGCTCTTGATGCTCAACGCCTATTTGGCTTTGTCGATGCCGGAGTTAATCATGTCGCGGCCGTTCTTTACGAGCTTTTCAGCACCGAGGCCTAAACCTTCTTTCAAGGTTTGAACAGATTCGTCAACCGTTTCCTTCAGTCCATCAGTCAACTGACGTGACTTGCTTGCCAAATACTCTCTGGTCTTCGAACCACTGCGTGGTGCCAGTAACATTCCAATAGCAACACCAATTGCTGATGCGGCTAGTAAACCACCGATTAATTTTCTTGAATCCATAATGTGTCTTGTTTTGTTCAATCTAACGCACACATTGTGCGTACGTCCAGAAGGCTGAAAAATCCATGCCATCCGAACCAAGGCTCGGTTGGCCATACGCTACCAAATAGGGGAAAAAAGTGGCCCACCTCTGGGGAATACTATCCCCGGAATATGGGCACTTCAGATGCTGCCAGGTAGGCTAAACCACGTAATTCTTTTCTCCCAATTTTGCGTGCGCTGCAGCCAGACGGGCCACAGGTACACGAGGGCCGGAACAAGAAACGTAGTTGAGGCCCAGGTAATGGCAGAACATAATAGACTCCGGATGACCGCCATGTTCGCCGCAGATACCCACTTTCAGGTCAGCACGCTTCCTGCGTCCGTCGTCAACGGCCAGCTTCATTAGCTTGCCCATCGCCTTGCGGTCGAGGACTTCGAAGGGGTTGTCTTTCAGGATACCGTGAGAGATGTAGAACGGCAGGAACTTGTTCTCCGCATCCTCTCGCGAGAATGAGAACGTCGCCTGGGTAAGGTCGTTGGTGCCAAAGCTGAAGAACTCGGCCACATCCGCCAGCTCCTCGGCTTGCAGACATGCCCTGACTACTTCAATCATCGTCCCGAACTTGAGGTTCAGTCTGACGTTGTTTTGCTTCTCGATTTCCGTACGAAGCTCATCCACGAAGGTTTTCACCTCACGAATCTCTTCAGCCGTACACACTTGCGGGATCATGATCTCGGGGTGCACATTGATCTTTACTTTCTGACAGTCCGCAGCAGCTTCGAGGATGGCCCGGATCTGCATCTTGTAAATCTCCGGGAAGGTGAGTCCGAGGCGCACGCCACGATGACCCAGCATCGGGTTGACTTCATGCAGCTCGCGCACCTTCTTGAGCATCTGTGTCTTCTTCTGAAGAGCTTGGGAAACGAGTTCCTCTCCCATCATATTGAAAGGAGCATGGGATTGGTTCGCCATGTTGACATCCG
The DNA here is from genome assembly GCA_964392375.1 of uncultured Ohtaekwangia sp. Classification (GTDB taxonomy): domain Bacteria; phylum Bacteroidota; class Bacteroidia; order Cytophagales; family Cyclobacteriaceae; genus ELB16-189. The sequence continues at coordinate 39,856 of CAYMPU010000007.1, forward strand.
CATTGAGCAACCGCAGGCTGCTGAACAGGTTGGTCACGCCGCTTACTGTTGTTTTCAGATGTTCGAGGTGTACCAGCTCATCGCGAAGGATGTCTTCCGTTGGGAGAAACTCGTGGATGGGTGGGTCCAACAAGCGAATGGTGACCGGGCGGGGTGCCATCGCGAGCAGGATTTCTTTAAAGTCCTGCCGCTGCATCTCTTTCAGCCGGTTCAGCGCCGACTCACGAAGCTCTTTGGTGTCGGCGAGAATCATCTCCACGACCACCGGCAGGCGATCAACATCATTGAACATCCGTTCGGTGCGGCAGAGTCCAATGCCCATCGCTCCATACTCGAGGGCCTTCTTGGAAGAACCCGGCGTATCGGCGTTGGCGTATACTTTCAGCTCGGCAACTTCGTCTGCCCAGGTGAGTAATTTTTTCAGTTCGTCAGAAAACGTAGGCTCGACGGTAGGGATGATGCCCTGATACACGAAGCCCGTACCTCCATCGATGGTGATATAGTCACCTTCGTGCAGGACTTTCTCGCCGATAACAGCTTGACGGAGTTTGGTATCTACACGGATGCCTTCAGCGCCAGCAACACAGGGCTTACCCATGCCCCGGGCTACCACAGCGGCGTGAGAGGTTTTTCCTCCACGGCTGGTCAGCACACCTTGTGAGGCAAAGAAACCATGGATGTCTTCCGGCTTGGTCTCTTCACGCACCAGGATTACTTTTTCTCCTTGACGGCCGAGCAGCTCGGCGCGGTCGGCGTCGAAGAC
>CAYMPU010000008.1:0-21668 GCA_964392375.1 uncultured Ohtaekwangia sp.
TCTTCACAAGAATCTGTTAAATGCCCTCGCTTTTGAAACCCAGGGGGTCAAAACGAAGTACACCCAGAGGTATTCCCGCAATCCTGCAGCTATGATCCGCAACTATTTCAAGGTAGCCTACCGGAACTTCGTCCGGGGCAAGCTTTACTCCATCATCAATGTGATCGGATTGGCCATTGGCATCACGTGTTCGATCATGATCTACCTGTATGTGTCGGATGAACTCAGCTTTGACCGGCATCATAGCAATGCCAACCGGATCTACCGGGTGACGGAATTCTACGAAGCCAACGATGGTACGGGTGAACGGTCGTCGAGTTTGCCGTTCCCCGTCATGGATGCCCTGCAGCTGGACTACCCCGGAGCGATTGAACATGCGGTAAGGCTTTTCAACTTTCAGGCACCGACCATCGCCGTGGCCTATGAGCCCGGCGACAAGGAATTCAACGAGCGCAATTTCCTGTTTGCGGACTCAACGTACAGCAAGGTGTTTGATCTTGATCTTGTGAAGGGTGATCCGGCTACAGCGTTAAACAATCCCAATGCGGTCGTTATCTCCGAAAGTACAGCTAAGCGATACTTCCCTGACGAAGACCCTATGGGCAAGTTGCTCCGGGTACAAGCCCGCGCCGACCTGGTTGTTACCGGCGTAATGAAAGACATGCCGCTGACCTCGCACTTTCGGGCGGATTTCCTCGCCTCGTTTTCTACAGTACGCCAATTCTTTGGCGGTCAGTACCCAAACGGGTGGTTCTGGAATCCGTGCTGGACCTACGTGTTGCTAAACGAGAATGCCCAGGCGGCTAGGCTGGTCGCAGACTTCCCGGAGTTTGTGGACAAGCACTTTCCCGATGCATTTAAGAAAGATGTCACCCTCAAGCTTCAGGCGCTGACCGATATCCATCTGCGTTCTCATCTGGAATATGAAATCAGTCCCAACGGCAAAGAATCCAACATCTACCTCTTCGCAGGGGTCGCCGTTTTCGTGCTCATTATTGCGTGCATCAACTTCATGAACCTGTCGACGGCACGGTCGATCAACAGGTCGAAGGAAGTAGGTATGCGGAAGGCTGTAGGTTCTTCCAAAGGGCAGCTGGTATTCCAGTTCATGCTCGAATCGATCATGATGAGTATGCTGGCCGTGGTGCTGTCGGCATTTCTGGCGTATGGCAGTCTGCCCTGGTTCAACAGCTTTGCGCAGAAGGACCTGGTGCTGGATCTCTCACAGCCAGCGCTAATTCTAGCCATGATTCTTGTAGGGCTTGGGGTTGGCACACTTTCTGGTGTTTATCCAGCGTTTTTACTTACGTCGTTCAATCCCATCAAGGCGCTGAAGTCGGGCGTACAACAGAAGGGATTGCATTTCAGGAAAGTGCTGGTCGTCGCGCAGTTCACCATTTCCATCGTGCTCATCATCGCCACCGGTGTGGCCATGTCGCAGCTCGATTTTTTGCAAGATGACGAAGTAGGCTTCACCAAGGACCATGTCATCCTGGTCCCCGTGATGCGCACCCCGCTCGGACGTCAATACCAGGCATTTGTCGACGAGGCCATGCGCAGCAAGAGCATCCGATCGATCACCACGATGGAGGAGGTGCTGGGCGCCAAGTACCAGACGGCCAACTATACCTTTGAGGGCATGGAGCGTGAGGCGCTGTTTGCCCGGCTCAACGTGCGGCATGATTTCCTGAAGACGTTTGAGATCCCGCTCTTGGCCGGCAGAGACTATTCCCGGGAGAGTCCGACCGATGACAGCCTCGCGCTGGTCGTCAACGAAACGCTGGTGAAAGGCCTCGGCTGGACACCCGAGCAGGCCATTGGGAAGTCGTTTACGTTCGGCCGGTTCCACGGACAGATCATTGGCGTTGCCCGTGACTTCAATTTCCAATCCAAGCATGCGCCCATTGGTCCGCTCGTGCTTCACCTCAATACCTTTCCTGGTGCTTTCAATTTGTTCTTGAAATACATGGCCGTGCGTATCGACGGTGAGTCGTCGGGGGAGGGCATCCGGGCGATCGCGGATTTGTGGGGGAAGATGGTGCCATCGAAGCCGTTCGAGTATTTCTTCCTCGATGGTGAGCTGGAGAAATTGTACAAGGCCGAATCCAATCTCAGCAAGGTGACGGCAATGTTCTCAGCGCTGGCGATCCTCGTAGCCTGCCTGGGGTTGTTCGGACTGGCATCGTTCAACGCCGAGCAGCGGAGAAAAGAAATCGGCATCCGCAAAGTGCTCGGCAGCACGATCCCGCAGATACTGGCTTTGGTGTTCTCCGACTATGCCAAACTGCTTTTGGTTGCCGTCCTGATTGGCTGTCCGTTGGCCTACGTCGGCCTTACACTCTGGCTCTCCACCTTCGCTTATCGCATCGACATGCCGATCTTGATTTATTTCATTGCCTCCATCACCACCATCACGGTTGCCCTGCTGTCGGTTAGCTACAACTCAGTTTCCGTGGCAAGGTCGAATCCGGTGGATTCGTTGCGGTATGAGTGAGGGGATAGTTGACAATTGACAAAGGGCAATTGACAAGATGCGCTCGCCAGGGCTGTTTGTTTCAAACTACACTTTACAATGAGCGGGAAACGAGATTCGAACTCGCGACCCTCAGCTTGGGAAGCTGATGCTCTACCAACTGAGCTACTCCCGCTTACATTCGTTGTCCGTTGTCCGTAGGACGAATTGCAATGCCGTCAACGCATCAAATGTATGAAATTGCCGGTATTTCCTCGAGAGTAGGAGGAAGGTTCAGCCTTTCCCTATCTCCTATCTCCAGTCTCCTATCTCCTATCTCCTATCTCCTATCTCCTATCTCCTGTCTCCTATCTCCTACATCCGTATTACTTCTTAAAAGTAGAAACATATAATCCGAGACTCCGTATAATCGCTTTGTACCCCAACCCCAATGAAAACACATCTCGGCGAATTTGAAGAACTGGTACTCTTGACCATTGCCAGCCTGGGCGAGAAGGCCTATGGCGTTTCGGTTCAGGAAGACATCGAGAATCGGACCGACCGGAGCATCAGCATTGGCGCACTGCACTCCACGATCACACGGCTGGAAGAAAAGGGATTCATCACCTCGCGACTCGGCGACCCTATACAGGAACGCGGAGGACGGCGCAAGCGGTTCTTTGAACTGACGCACACCGGAAAGGTGGCCCTCCACCGCCAGAAAGAACTGCGCGATGAACTCTGGAAGCAGTCGAAATCCATTTTGTCGCTGGCGAAATGAAAGCTCCGCGCTCCTTGCAGCCACCCCGTCTTGCACAAAGGTTTTTCGCCTGGTACAGCGGCGTTGCCCAGGTCGAGGACCTGCAAGGTGACCTCGATGAACGGTTCGCGCTGAATCTTCAGCGCATGTCTTCTTTCCGGGCCAAACGAATTTATTGGCAACAAGTGCTTAGCCTCATGTTCTCGTACGCACTCAAGCGCCGAAAACAACGTATAGCATACCATCCTTATGCGTCAGGGTTATTCAGCCCAGCCATACTCAGGAACTACTTCCTCACCGCCACGCGCAGCCTGGCGCGCCACAAATTCTTCACCACCCTCAATGTGCTGGGTCTGGCCATCGGCATGTCGATCGGACTGCTCTTCATTGCCATGATCTCGTTCCTGTGGACTTACGATGATTTTCAAGTCAATGCCGATAGCATCTACCGCGTCACAACGACCATCGATGAGGCCACGGACGTGGAGGAGGTTGCCTCAGCGCCGTCAATCCTGGCTGAGCAAGTCTCCGTGCACGTCCCGGGCATTCAAGAAATCTCCCGTATTGACCGCCGGTTGCAAGGCAGCGCAGTGGTCGAGAATCGAGAGGTTCCAGTCAGCGGATTTTTTGTTGACCCCGCCTTTCTGCGCATGTTCAGTTTTCCGTTGCTCAAGGGCAATGCAGGCAAGGCACTGGAAAAACCGAATTGCATACTCGTCACCGAACGGGCAGCAAAGAAACTGTTTGGTGATCAGGACCCCTTTGGTAAATATATTACCATAGAGCCCTGGGGATCTTGTGAGGTCACCGGAGTAATGAAAGACGCACCGAAGAACTCACACATCCAGTTTGAAATCCTGGGTTCTTATGCAACACTTCTGCGAACGGAAGCGCCAATCAATCCCTGGCACAATTTCAATGGTTCCTATATCTATTTTCAGGCCCCGAACCACACAACACCGGAGGAACTCACAAAATACCTTGAGTCGATATCGAAGGGGATTTCTGATCCAGAATACACGCTGTCATTCACGGTGCAGCCCCTGAGTGATATTGTTCTGGGTACGGCGCTGAGCAATGAGATCGGGCAAACGTGGGACTACACATCCATGTCGATCTTCCTGTTGCTGACGTTGCTGATCCTGGTGCCGGCCTGTTTCAACTATGCGAATATCTCAATTTCCCGTGCGCTGAAACGCATGAAGGAAATTGGTCTACGCAAGGTTATGGGAGGGGAGGCAAAGCAGATCTTTGTTCAGTTTATCCTGGAGACGGTGATCATTACGGTTACCGCACTGGGAATAGCCTTCTATTTCTTCATGCTCATCCGCGCGGAGTTTCTCAACCTGCTGGTTGGCGGTGCGGAGTCGCTCTCCCTGGAGCCGGACCTGCGTACCTTGCTGTATTTTTTTGGCTTCGCCGTGTTGGTGGGCGTGGCCGCAGGAGTAGTGCCCGCACTCTACTTTGCCCGACTCAATCCCATCCAGGCACTGAAGAGCATGCCGACAGGTCGGACCCGATCCGGTTTTGGTATCCGAAAAGTCCTTCTGGTGACGCAGTTTGCGTTGTCGTTGGGATTCATCATGAGCGTAGTCATCACGTTCAGTCAGTACCGCCAGTCACTCACCTACGACTTCGGGTTTCATAAGGAGAACATCCTCGATGTGGCGCTGCAAGGCGTTGACCCCGCGCGCGTCAAGAACGAAATGAGCCGACTAGCCTCTGTGGAACGCGTGTCGATGTCATCACAGGTGGTGGGCGCACAGGGCATACCTTCTTTGTGGGTGCGCGGCAACCGCCCAACGGATTCTGCCGAGGTGTTCACGATGGCGGTGGATGAAGATTACATAACAACCTTCCGCTTGGAGATTGTGGCGGGCAAGAACTTTCAGGAAACAGACAAGAGCAAGCAGGCCATCGTCAACGAAACACTGGTGAAGCAGTTCGGTCTGGGCCGGCCTTTCGATGCCCTGGGCACTTCACTAACGTTGCCCGACGGACAGCAGTTGATCATTGTGGGTGTTGTGAAAGACTTTCATTACATGAGCCTCCGCCAGCCGATCGAAAGCTTCTTCTTTCGCTATGACCCGGCACAGTTTCAGGTTGCCAATGTCACACTCCGCTCAAACGATATTTTTAACGCCGTGACGGCTATGGAGTCTGCGTGGAAGACAATAGAGGGGGAGAAGAAATTCACCGCGAAGTTCTTTGACGACGAGTTGGAGGAAGCCTATGCCTTTCATTTCTCCATCATTAAAATCTGTGGGTTTCTCGGGCTTCTGGCGATATCCATCGCCAGTCTGGGCTTACTTGGCATGGTGGTATTTACCGTTGAGAATCGTGTCAAGGAAATTGGCATCAGAAAGGTGATGGGTGCCTCAACAGCAACCATCACCTACACATTGTCCTGGGATTTTCTCCGGCTCATGCTCATCGCCGCGCCGATCGCCATTCCACTTACGTATCTGTTCTTCGAAAAGGTCTATCTCCGAAACCAGTTCTATAAGATTCCGATTGGCGCCGGGGATATCATCCTCAGCCTGGCGCTGCTCCTTGCGATCGGGCTGAGCACCATTCTCTCCCAAACAATGAAGGCGGCCCGGGCAAACCCTGCGGATTCTTTGCGAGCCGAATAGCTCATCCCTCATTCTGCCGGGCGCCCCAGATAGAGTGTGAATCCCAGTTTTATGCCTATGGAAGATTTTGCAGGGAAGAGGATAGCTCCATAGCCGGGAATGCCTCCCTTGTCGGGGTCGGTGGACAATGTATACACAATGGCAGGTTCGAAGGCAATGTTCTTAGTCACGAAGGCAGCTATCCCCAATTCAATGGGGACACTTCCAAAAGAAGCACTGCCTGGCGAGGTGGATATTGAATTGTAACCGGCGCCGACAAAAACTTTCTTCATGTAGTACCGGGTGAATAAACCAATGGTGGAATAACTGCTGGTGCTTCCCTGGGAAATACTCAGATAATTCAAATTGATACCAATAACAAAATTATCAGCCACAAAGTAGCCGGCCTTGCTTCCAATGTCGAGCATGGTTACATCAGTTCCGCTTGCAGCCGAATAACTGTTGAACCCAATGGAGGAGTTGGCGCCAAGCAGCCAGGCTCCTTTTTCGATTTGCGCAGTGGCCGTCCCTGCTACAGCAACGACCAGGATCGTGAGGATGAAATGTTTCATACGTTGAAAGGAATTGGTTGAGTAATTGAATAGTTAATGTAAGTGTTTTTGTTGATCTGAGTTCCCGGGTTTCCCAAATAGGACACGAACCTTCCCGTTCAGCGTTTTGGCTTTGCTGATATCGACTGCTATCGCCCGCCATTCCAGCAGAAGCAACCGTATGGGATGGTGCACATTCCGTGTTTCGACCAATCCGAAAATGGGCGAGGAAACTTCCTTGGCCAGTGTTCCGAAAAGTCGATCCCAGAGAATGAGAACCCCTCCGAAATTCTTGTCCATGTACTCTGCATTGCTCGCGTGATGAAGACGATGATGAGCCGGGGTATTGAAGATCCATTCCAGAATACCCAGCCGGCCTATCGTCCGGGTATGGGTAAATACCGTGTACAATTGAATGATGGTGTCCGTTACCAGGACCATTGTTGCGGGAAATCCAATCAACACCATGGGAATCCAGAAAACCATCCGGAAACAAAGGTAGATAACCGGGCCGCGAAAAACAGTCGTATAGTTTAGCTCATTGGAAGAGTGATGCACCATGTGCGATGCCCACAGGAATCGAACCTTGTGGTTAAGCCAATGCATGATGTAATAGGAAAGATCACAAATAAAGAAGAGGGCGATCCACGATGTGATACCGGGCTCAATGTCGAGCAAGGCAAATTGGTTGAGATAGATCAGAATGCCGAGAAAGGACCCTGTTGTCGTTAAGACGGCAACGATGCTAAGGATCCCAATCATAGCCGATGTTACGGTGTCCTGCTTGTCATAAATTGGAAGACTGTATACATAGCTTACAGCGGCCTCTGCGACGACGAGCACAACGAGAACGCATGCTTGAATCATGGTCAATTTATCCATAGGTGGGGCGAAATGTCTTTTGCGCCAGTTCCGAAAAGTAGCCGTCGACCCTCAACATGGTGTAGCTGGTTCTGCTGACTGGAAAGGTATTTTTTGCGAAAAGTATTACAACCCGGAGGTGAAGGGAGATGACTTGCAGAAACTGCAAACGCCCGGGTAGTCGGGTCCTGTTGATTGCAAAATCTGCACGTGGGCCGGCAAGATGGGTTCACGTCCTTGCTTTGTTCTTTCGGTTATGTCTCCATTACCTTAACCGTTGCACACTAACGGAAATGTTTCCACCTTGGCCTGTATTTTCCAGCTATGAAAAGAGATCAACATAGGGGTAGCAGCCGCCGCAACTTCCTGAAGAAATCGGCCCTTGCCCTCGGTGCCTTCGCTATCGTCCCAAGGCATGTGCTGGGCGGCCCTGGCTTTCTTGCCCCAAGCGATCAGCTGACCAAGGGCATCATTGGGGTTGGAGGCATGGGCCGGGGCCACTTTGACTATGAGGGAAAACTACTCGCCGTCTGCGATGTGGATGCCAACCACCTGAAGTCGGCACTGGACGCGGCAGGGGCAGGGGTCCGCGGTTACTCGGATTTCAGGGAGCTGATCGCCCAACCCGATATCGACGTGGTACACATCGCCACACCGCCCCACTGGCACGGGATTATGTCGGTAATGGCCGCAAGGGCCGGCAAGGATGTCTGGTGTGAAAAGCCGATGACACGAACCATCGGCGAAGGCAAGCGCGTCGTGGAAGCCATCGAACAGTATGGCCGCATGTTCCGGTTGAACACCTGGTTCCGATTTACCGACACATTCTATGGGATGTCAACCACCGTGAAGCCGCTCAAGAAGCTTGTCGACAGCGGCATACTTGGCTGGCCTCTAAAAGTCACGATCAGCGGCGTGACGGGCTTCAATTGGAAATTCTATTGGGTGGGGAAAGACAACCTCGAACCCATGCCTGTACCTGCCGAACTGGATTATAACATGTGGTTAGGCCCGGCTCCTTATAAACCCTACAACCCGCACCGGGTGCATGGCACTTTCCGTGGCTACTGGGATTATGACGGCGGAGGACTTGGTGATATGGGTCAGCATTATATTGATCCGGTTCAATATATCCTGGGCAAAGACAACACGAGTCCCATACGAGTGGATGTCGATGCTCCCCAGCAGCACGACGATGCTGTCGGAACCTGGCGGCGCATTGAGTTTACGTATGCGGATGGCTGCAAGATTGTTCTTGACGGCGAGAACAAGGACATCAGCGCCCCCTATATCGAGGGGCCCAAAGGAAAAATCTATCGCGGTTTCCGCTCTGACATTCCCAACCTGATGAACGTCCTCGATTCACTACCGGAACCGGCGACGCAGATCACCACATTCTCGGAGTCGGTGAAGACACGACAGAAGTTCGCGCTGAATGAAAGCAATGGCCACCGTTCGTGTACCATTGTCAACATGGGCAAGATTGCACTGCAATTGGGGCGGTCGCTGAACTTCGACCCTGTAAAACAGGAATTTGTCAATGATGTTGCGGCCAACCGCCTGCTCGACCAACCCATGTCTGGACCCTGGAAAATTTAAAACTGAAGAAATACGTCTGTATGAGAATAGTTTCGTTTCGTTTCTTACTGAGTTTTGTATTAACCGCTTGCTTCTTCGCCGCAATGGCGCAGGACCAACGCACAACGACCACCCGGATTGCCGATGCGCTCGCGTTATTGCCGGCCAAAGACAAGGCAATCGCTGAGGCTGTTCATAGAGAACTTATGGCACTAGGTGATGATGGCCTCGCAACGGTATTGGCCAGTGTCAGGCCCTCCGGTGATCCGCTCGGCGTTCCTTACCGTTATGCGGTAGACCTCATCGTGTTTCAATCCTCGACGAATGAAGATAAGGCAAGGGTAGAAGCCGCTTTGGTGAAGGCGCTGGGGCAAGCCACCAGCGACGAGGTTAAGGGATACTTAATTCAGTCGCTTGCCGTCGTTGGATCATCGCAGTCCATGGGTACATTATCGAATGCCATCCGCAGCCCTAAACTCGCGGAGTATGCTATCGGCACCCTGCAGACGATTGGTTCTCAGGAAGCGCGGGGTGCGTTGCGCGATAACCTTGCGGGGGCTGCGGAGCCAACGCAGCGTCGTATCATCCGGGCACTGGGGGAGCTACGTGATACAGGCTCGGTGGAGGTGATCACGACCTTCACCAAATCGGAAAAAATCGAAGTCCGCAAAGAGGCTCTCTGGGCACTGGCGCGCATCGGCGACGCATCGTCTGAAGCCGTCCTTCTGGAGCAAGCCCGGTTGGCAGGGTTCCGGGTGGATCCTTCAAGTGCGACGGATGCCCTGGTAGAGTATATGAACCGGCGCAGGGAGATGAAGGCAACGACCGCTGCCATCCGCTCGCAGATCCTGGATAACACGACCGCCGTCGAGCAACAGTACTATCGGCTGGCCGCTCTGCGTAATTTGACCATGGAGGACCCGTTGGGTTCGCAGCCTGTTTTGGTTAAAGAGCTCGATCGCTGGGACGTCGAATATCAGCGCGAAGTGCTGAGGATTGCCTCGTTAAGTATTCGCGACAATCCAACGGTCTTCGGAGCCTGGGAGAAAGTCTACAAAAAGTCCAAAGGCGACCGGCAGGCTGAGGTGTTGGCTATGATGGCTCGCGGCAGTAACGATCCATCATTCGCTGATCGTTACCTCTTGCCCGCACTGGACTCCCGCAACGTAGCCGTTCGGATCGTCGCGCTGAACGCACTGGCTGCAACGAAGGAGAAGAAATACGCTGATCCGGTGGCGGCCTATGTGATCCGACCCAACCTCACTGCCGAAGAGCGCGATGCAGCAGGCAACAGCTTTCTTCAGTTGGCCGACGACGCGCAGGTTTCGGTGTTGGCCCGAAATCTCGAGAAAGCAAATCCCGCGGCACAGGTGGCTATCCTGAAAGTTCTGAGTAAGCGCCGACATACCGATGGCGGGAAGGCCGTTCTTGCGATGACAAAATCAGCCGACGTCAGTGTCCGCACTGCGGCGTTCGAGGCATTGCCATCCGTTGTTTCAGCAGATATGCTGAACGATTTGGTAGCTATGGTACCCGGCACATCCTCCACAGAGGAGTTGAATAACCTTCGGATGTCGTTGGTGGCCATTGCATCACCGGCCACCGCACAAGAATTACTGAAGGCGGTAGCATCGCAAAAGCAGAAACTACTTCCCATACTTCCCTTCATCCCGGATCCGGGTTCCCTTGCCATGGCGAAGGAAGTGTGGGCGAACAGTAAAGACCTGGCAGCCTTTGAGGCGTTAAGCAACTGGCAGAATGGTGATGCGGCAGCAAGCCTGCTCGCGATCTGCAGGGATCAGAGCCTGAGCACCTACCACGAAAAGGCCTTTGGCGCCTATGTGCGTCAGGTGATGAGGACCTCATGGCTGGATGATCAGAAATTATTGAAGTTGCGTGAGATCTTTCCGCTGGCCTCCACCGCAGATCAACGTCGACTGGTGATTCGCGAGGCAGGAGGAGTGCGAACCTTCCTTTCGTTCGTCTTCGCTGCATCCTATCTGGATGATGCAGAACTGGGGACGACCGCAAGCCGATCCGTGATGCGGCTCGCCCTGCCCACCGCAGACGCCCAACCCGGCCTCACTGGAATGGAAGTACGCAAGGCCCTTGGAAAAGTGATGGACAAACTCACGGGGCCCGACAGCCAGTACGACCGGATCGATGTAAAGACTTATCTCGACAATCTTCCGTACACAAGTGGTTTTGAACCCATCTTCAATGGAAAAGACCTTACGGGATGGCACGGACTTGTGGAGAATCCCATTGTACGGTCGAAGATGACCAAGGCTGAATTGGAAAAGAAACAGGCCGCCTCCGATGCAATTGTGGCAACGAGCTGGACGGTCAGGGATGGCGTTATCCACTTCAATGGTGCTGGCGATAATTTGTGTACGGTCCGGTCGTATGGTGATTTTGAATTGCTGGTTGACTATCGGATTCCTAAAATTGGTGACAGTGGTATCTATCTGCGCGGAACCCCACAGGTACAGATTTGGGATATTTCTCGTGTGGCCGATGGTGCACAGGTAGGCTCTGGTGGACTGTACAACAACACCGTGAATAATCGGATTCCACTGGCCGTTGCAGACAATCCTGTCGGAGAATGGAATACCCTGCGCATCACCATGATCGGGGATCGTGTTACGGTATACCTGAATGGTGTACTCGTGGTCGATAATGTTGTGATGGAGAATTACTGGGACCGATCCATACCCATTTTTGCGGAGGGCCCTATTGAACTGCAAGCCCACGGAGCCGATCCAGCCTTTCGGAATATTTACGTTCGTGAACTGAACAAACCTTTCGTGTTGAGCGCCGAAGAAAAGCAGCAGGGCTTTGAAGTTCTGTTCGATGGACGTGATTTGTCGAACTGGGTGGGCAACAAAATCGACTATGTTGTCGACGATCACGTACTGGCGATATTCCCTACAGGAGCCGGAAAAGGCAACTTGTACACGGCTAAAGAGTACAGCAATTTTATTTTTCGCTTCGAGTTTCAGTTAACGCCTGCCGGCAACAACGGCCTGGGCATTCATGCCCCACTGGACGGCGATGCGGCGTATGTTGGCAAAGAAATCCAGATTCTCGACGACGGCCATCCCGCCTACGCGGGCATCCAGCCCTACCAGGCGCATGGATCCGTCTACGGTGTCATTCCGGCGAAGCGCGGATTTTTGCGGCCCACCGGCGAGTGGAACCAGGAAGAGGTGGAGGTGCGAGGGGATTATATCAAAGTCACGCTGAACGGTACCGTGATTCTGGAAGGTGATATGCGCAAGGCTTCCCGAAACGGTACCATCGACAAGCAAGACCACCCTGGCCTCAACCGCCACACGGGCCATATTGGTTTCCTGGGACACGGGTCTGTCGTCCGGTTCAGGAATATCCGGATCAAAGACCTGAGCAAATAGGCCTGAATTGGCTTTCTGCGCTGGATTTCTGGGTAGGACCAACCTGACAATTATCATGGCCCCTAATAGATCTCCGGGTTTCCTTTGTATTAAGTAAATGTTACGCCAATGTTAAGACGGATTGCGTCGAATGCGTACTTTGCTTGCCAAAATTCAGTCCCATGAAGTTTTCCATCGTGCTGCTACTCCTGGTAGCCTCTTTGAATTTCGGGTACAGTCAGGACAACAAGGCCGGCGTTACAGCCTATCATCGCAAAGGGCGGGGTGTGGGTCTGGTGGCCAACGACAGCAGCTTCTCCCTCAACTTCCAGTTTCGCATTCAGAACCGCGCCACGTACAATACAACGAGTGAAGATGATTTCTCCGCGGAGAGTTTTGAGTTTCGGGTGAGACGGCTGCGAATGAAGTTTACAGGATTTGTCGTTGATCCCCGACTCACGTACTACATCCAACTGTCGTTTTCGCGAGGAGACATGGACTGGCGTGGGCCTGACAATTCCACGGTGAACAGCAGTCCGAATGTGGTGCGTGATGCCATGATCTACTATCAGCTCAACAAAAAACTGCGGCTGGGTTTTGGTCAGACAAAGTTGCCAGGCAACCGTCAGCGCTTCATTTCTTCCGGTGACCAGCAGTTTCCCGATCGTTCCATTGTCAATGCTGCCTTTAACATTGACCGTGACTTTGGATTCTTTGCTCAGTACAGAGGTAGTCACTACTATTTGAAAGGCGCGCTTACGTCGGGTGAAGGTCGCAACGCTGTCATTTCGGAAGGAGGACTGGCCTACACCGGGCGTGTGGAGTTACTACCCCTCGGACACTTTACCAACAGTGGCGATGAATTTGAAGGCGACCTGGAACGGGAGAAAACACCGAAACTCTCTCTGGCCGCCACCTATCACTACAACGATCGGGCGGAACGTCAGGCGGGTGAGACCGGAAATGATATCTACGGCTTTCGCAGCCTGGTGAGCATGGAGGCGGATATGCTGCTAAAGTATAACGGTTGGGCCTGGTATAACGAGTACATGAACCGCAGCACCTCAAACCCGGTAACGTACAATGCGCCTGACGTTTCCAAGACGCGCGCAGTGGTTGCGGGCGAGGGATTCCTTTCTCAGCTGAGTTACCTGTTCAAGAACAACTTCGAGATTGCGGCACGCTATGCAAGGACGACACCCAATGAGGCACTGTACAACAACCCCTCATTCCCCACGATGAAGACCAACCGGGTTGAACAGTACGAGGCTGGCGTCACCAAATACATTCGCGGCCACCGCGTTAAGATTCAAGGGAGCCTGCAGTACCTTGTTCCTACCGACATGAACAGCAACAAGAAGCTTCCCGGATACTATTCGGGCACGTTTCAGTTTGAATTGGGTATCTGATCCCCGGCCACTAGAGGTAATAGACAAATCCGAGACTTACAGAGTTAAGGTAGAGCAGGGATTGAAAAGTCTTTGCCTCGGACTTGTTGCCTAAATCATCTTCACCGCTGATGATGGAATAGCCCAGCACACCGATGGATATTTCTGAGCTGAGTTTGTCGGTCATGAAATACGATATTCCCGGACTGATCCCCACACCGAAGCCAGTGGTCTTGAGTTTCAGGCTGACAATGTTGGTGCCGTTAAATTCATCACTCGTTGCTGTTCCCCTGCTTACGAGCACAGTTCCCTGGACAAAGAAGTACGTCGCCTCACTGATGAGCGCATAGTATCGCACGGACGGTGCAATGGTATAGTCCTCTTTGAAGTCTTCAAACGTGTAGTTATTTGCTCCCACCGTGACGGGCGTCGTTGTCGACGATTGAGAGTAGCCTCCAATCAGCAGGATACCCCAATGATCGGAAAGCATCTTTCCAACCGTAATGTTGATCCCTGCCTTCAGAACATCCGTTTTTGTGTCGAGGCTTGTGGCCCTGATCTTTTCTACGGTGGAGACGGAGAAATTGAAATAGGTTCCCAGCAAGACTTTGCCTTTGCGGATGGATACGTACTCCGCTGGCTCTTCCGGTGTATCCTGTCCGCGAACAGCAGTGCTGGTGCTAAACAGGACGATGAACAAAAGAGCGGCACAGGTACGATGCCGCGCTGAAAAGCAGATTGAGGTGAATTCCATGGGGGATTGGTTTCCCTAAAAATAATCTTTCTCTGACAATCCGCTATGCTGCCTGTCGTAACGCCGCCAGGCGTCTCAGTAGCGGTGGATGGGAATAATGAAAGAATACATAGGCCGGATGCGGATACAAGTTGCTCAGGCTGTCCACGGAAAGCTTTTTCAGCGCTTCTGCAAGTGCCGCGCCGCTGTAGGTTTCACGGGCATAGGCATCAGCCTCATACTCATTCCTTCGGCTATACAAGCTCATGAGTAAGCCCGTAATGCCACTGACTGGCGAAAAGAGAATGCCAAAGGCTAGCAAGTTCAGATGAATGGCTGTCTGGGAACTTCCCCCCAGGGCGGCCGTCAGCTCCGGACTAAAGACCATCCGCGAAAGGATGAAGAGCATGAAGAAGATCTGGAAAATGGACAGCATGTATCCAAACACAATGTGCTTCTTCTTGAAGTGCCCGACTTCGTGTGCGAGCACAGCCACCAGCTCTTCCCGTGTGTGGTTCTGGATGAGCGTGTCATACAGAACAATCTTCTTCTTTCTCCCGATGCCCGAGAAAAAGGCGTTGGCCTTCTTCGACCGCTTCGATCCATCCATCACGAAAATGTTGTCCAATGGAAACGACACCTTCTTTGCAAAGGCTTCAATGGCTTCCTTCAACTCACCGTCGGGAAGAGGCGTGAGTTTGTTGAACAGCGGCAGGATCATCGAGGTATAGAACATGTTGATGAAAAGCACAAAAAGAGCGGTGATGGTGCCAAACCACAACCAGAATCCAGGACCGATCGTCCTGATCAGCATGATGAGCGTCGCCATCAGCGGGCCGCCGATGATAATGCCCAGGCCATAGCCTTTGATCTTGTCGAAAACGAACGTTGTAGGTGTTGTTTTATTGAAGCCGTATTTCTCTTCGATCACAAATGTAGCGTACCACTGAAAGGGCAACGTGATCAGGTCGGATGCAAAGGCCAGGATGCCGAAGAATACCAGGGCGAGAGCGATTTCATCCTGGATGTGTGGACGAAGGAGGCCATCGAGAAATCCGAAGCCGCCGAATCCAAGCATGGCCACCGAGACAAGGACCCCGAATCCGGAGGTCAGAAAGCCAAACCGCGTGCGGTCACGGTTGTAGTCGAGCGAACGCGTGTACTTACTGCGATCGTAGAAGGCGGCGATGTCGTCCGGGATGTCACGTCGCTGGGCTTTGAGATTCAGATACTCGAGAATTGTCTCAAAGAAGTACGCGCCAAGGGTGATGCCCATCAAGACAATAAGCAGGACGGCCGGGGTCATGGTTATTTGACATCCAGTTCGGCCGAAGCATAGGCAAACCCTGCCCACTCTTTGGAATCGAGGATCTTCTTGTACAATGTTTGAGCCTTGGCTGTATCACTGCGATAGAGATACCAGTTGGCGAGCCCGTAGAGTTTGGTCATCTCCAATAGCGTCATATCACCGATGGCTTTGTTCTCGTCAACCAGTTCTTCCGGCTTGATCACGTTGTTGAACAACAGCAGCCGGCGATAGTAAGGGTAGTCTTTATTCTCAATGGAGAAATCGTTGGTAAATGGCTTTGCGACGGCATCAGCCTTTTCCGTTTCGCCAGCGCGCATGTAGCAGTTGAACAGCCAATCGCTTGCGCCCGCCGTATCTCCACCGGCATGCGAGGTGGCCAGACTTTTCTCAAACGCTTCGGCGGCGGTTGCATAGTTTCGCTTGAGGAAGTGATACAATCCGATGTGGTACCAAATCTGGTGCTGGTACGTTGCACCGGGTTTTCCAGCTGCGTCCACCTCAAAGACCTCCTCGGGCTCGGTCCGAATGAGCTCTTCGGCTTTGGAGAGATCTGCAATGGCGGGTTCAAGTTGTCTCAGGTTGATGTAACGGTGACCGCGGTGCCTGAGCAGCTTGTAGGAATTGGGAAATTTCGCAAGACCTTCGGTATAGGCTTCGACAGCATTTTTGAAGCTGCCCACACCGACCAGCGACCGGCCGATGGTGATATAGTCGTCTTCCGTGAGATCTGCCTTGCTACGAACTGCCGCGATGAGGCTATCGCTCTTTACCAGGGCGAGAGAGTCAGGCGCCTTGGCAAACAGTGGCTTGCCGGAAAATGATATGGCCTCGGGTTCGGGCGCAGTGGCTTCAGTTTCCGTTTTGGGTGCATTGCAGCTGGCAAGCAGGATCAGGGCGAGCCATGTAGTCAATATTCTCATCATGATGGGGCGGTTATTATTGAAGAAGTTTTTTCAGAGCGTTGTCCACGTGCTGGAAGGGAAATGATTGCTGCTGCGCATCCATCATTTTCGTAATCTCTGGGTTGCAGAGGTTGCCGATGCTTCCTTCATGGGTATGGTTCACCGTCTGTGAAGGGTTAAATTTTCCTTGCTGGATGTCCAGCCCCACTTTCTTGTAGGCATCCCGGAAGGGCACGCCTTGCAGGACGAGCTTATTGACTTCTTCCACACTGAAGAGAAATCGGTATTGCTCGCTGTTGAGGATACCTTCGTTGACCGTCATGTTGGAGATCATCAACGCTGTCATCCGAATGCAGTCGCGCAGATCCTGGAAGGCCGGGAACAGTTTCTCTTTTAAAAGTTGCAGATCGCGGTGGTAACCGGAGGGTAGGTTGGCGGTGAGCAGCGTGATATCCTGGGCGATATTCTGAATGCCGTTGCATCGGCCACGGATAATCTCGAAGACATCCGGGTTCTTCTTGTGTGGCATGATGCTCGAACCGGTCGTCAGCTCTTCCGGAAATCCGATGAAGCCAAAATTCTGGTTGAGGTACAGGCAGGCATCCATGGCCAACTTGGCGAGCGTGGCTGCCACGTTGCCCAGTGCAGACGCCACGATACGCTCGGTTTTGCCACGTCCCATCTGGGCATAGACCACATTGTAATTCAGGTCGTCGAATCCGAGCAATTCGGTTGTCATCGTCCTGTTTAGCGGAAACGACGACCCGTAGCCGGCGCCGGAGCCGAGTGGATTTTTGTTGGTAACGCGATAGGCGGCCTGCAACGTAATCACATCATCAACCAGACTTTCGGCATAGGCTGCAAACCATAGTCCGAACGACGAAGGCATCGCCAGCTGCAGGTGTGTATAGCCTGGCAGCAGCTTGTCTTTGTGTTCCTCGCTCTTGGCAATGAGCAGATCAAACAGTTCGCGCACGGCCTCCACCAGCGATTGAATCTCGCTGCGTAGAAACAACTTGGTATCCAATAGCACCTGATCGTTGCGCGACCGGCCACTGTGAATCTTCTTGCCCACGTCACCCAACGTGCGTGTCAGCATGAGTTCCACTTGTGAGTGTACATCCTCCACGCCGGCTTCAAGGACGAATTGTCCCTTCTCAATTTCTGCGTAGATCTTCTTCAGCTCCTGCGAAAGGATCTTCAATTCCTCCGCCTTAAGCAACCCGATCGATTCCAACATCCTCACATGTGCTAGCGACCCCAACACATCATACCGAGCCAGGTAGGAGTCCCATGTGAGATCATTGCCGGTGGTAAAGTCGGTGACGGACTTAAGGGAGGAGGTAGATTTTTGCCACAGAGTCATAGTAGAACTTATTACTGATCACTGTTTACTGATTACCGATCACCGTTTACCGTTTACCGTTTACCGTTTACTGATCACGCGACGTGCAAGTTAAAGCTTGTCCTCCATCCAGCGCATGAATTTATTGATTCTTTTGCTGAGCACGGCCGAATCAGCCCTTCAGCAACTTTCCAATCAACTCCACGTACCCATCAATCCCATCGACCACCTCTCTAACAAGAATATACTCGTCGGCACTATGGGACCTTCCGCTGTCGCCGGGGCCCATCTTGATGCTGGGAACCGGGATGAGTGCGCGGTCGGAGGTAGTGGGTGAGCCATAGAGGGTTTTCTTCAGTGACACTGCGGCACAAACCAGCGGGTGATCGGATGGAATGCCGGAAGGTTTTAGGCGGAGGGAACGCGGTGTTACGGTACAGTGCGTGTGCTGACGTATCGTGTCGAGTACTTCGTTCAGTGTGTAGGCGTCGGTGACTCGGACGTCCACGGTAAAGCGGCATTCGGCAGGTACCTGGTTGTGCGCCTGACCAGCCTGAATTACAGTAACCGACATCTTCACCTTTCCCAGTGTGGGCGATGTCTTGGGAAAATCGTACGTGCGAAACCATTCGATGTCTTGCAGTGCACGGTAGATGGCGTTGTCACCTTCGTCGCGCGCAGCATGACCAGCTTTTCCAATGGCTACGCAATCGACGACCAGCAAACCTTTTTCTGAGACAGCGACGTCCATCAAAGTGGGTTCACCTACGATGGCGCAATCCAGTGATGGCAGTTCGGCAAGCAGGCTTTCGATGCCGTTCGTTCCGGATATTTCTTCTTCCGCCGTGATGGCGAGGACCAGGTTGTAGTTCAGGTTGGAGTCCTCGTAGAACTGAACAAAAGCTGACGTGAGCGCCACCGCAGCACCGCCGGCATCATTGCTACCGAGGCCGTAGAGTTTCCCGTCTTCCACCGTTGGACGAAATGGGTCGCGGGTGTATCCCGGATTCGGCTTTACCGTGTCGTGATGGGAGTTGAGCAGCAGTGTCGGCTTGGAAGAATGGAAGTGCTTGTTGACCGCCCAGATATTGTTGTCTTTGCGTTTTGCTTGAATGTGATGATCGAGTAGGAAACTTTCCAGAATATCTGCCGTCTTGTCTTCCTCGCGGCTGAACGATGGTGTAGCGATCAGCTTCTTCAGCAATTCGATAGCCTGTTCGTTTCGATGCTCCCGGGTCATCATTTCCTTGACGCGTCGTTGTTATAGGGTGATGAGCGTTCCTTCAGTATCCACCCGGGTATTGCGGATCAGGTCAGAAGCCTCGCCGATGAGTACTTCCTTGACGCCCGAGCGGATGGCGGAGAACGCGTTCTCCAATTTGGGCAAAATTCCGTCGGCAAACACACCTTCGGCCAATAGACGCTGATATTCGGGTTCATTGAGCTGGCGAATCACCGAGCGCTCATCGTTTACATTGCGAAGGACGCCCTTCTTCTCAAAGCAGAAAATCAAACGCACATCAAAGTGCTTGCTGAGCGAGATCGCCAGTACCGAGGCAATGGTGTCGGCATTGGTGTTGAGCATGTGACCCTCAGAGTACGTCAGGGGAGCAAAGACCGGCACCACATTCTGCTTGAGCAGAAAGTAGAGTAGGGTTGAGTTGACACTGTCGGGTGTAATATCGCCTACGTGACCGAAGTCAATATCGTGAACGGGTCTCTTCACCGCTTTGATCATATTGCCATCAGCTCCTGTAACGCCGAGGGCATTGCAACCCCATTGTTGCAGGTGCGCAACAATCTGCTTGTTGATGAGGCCTCCGTATACCATCGTGACCAGATCGAGGGTTTGGCGGTCGGTGATCCTGCGACCGTTGACATACTTGGATTCGATGCCAAGCTGGTTGCCAATCTTGGTCGCCATGGCGCCCCCGCCATGGATGAGGATCTTGGGTGCCTGAATGGAAGCGAAGTCTTTCAGGAACTTGTCGAGCGCCGCTTCATCATCCAGTACGTTGCCGCCAATCTTTGTTACGTAGAGTTTGTTCATATCCGTTCGGTCAAAGGGTCTTCAGTATTTCAGCGAGTACGGCCTGTGCCGACCACACCCGATTACCTGCCTGTTGTGTCACTACACTCGACGGGCTGTCCAGTACCGCAGCGCCAAGTTCCACATTTCTTCGCACCGGGAGGCAGTGCATCACCCGGCCTTTATTCGTCGTGGAAAGTTTTTGCGGCGTCAGCATCCAGGATGGATTGGCCTCGGCCAGTTTGCCATAGTCGGTGTACGAGCTCCAGTTCTTCACATAAATGAAGTCGGCGCCCTTCAAGGCTTCGTCCTGATGGTGGGTAATGGTTGCTCCGCGCGTGAAGGATGATTCCAGCTCGAACCCTTCGGGGTGTGTAATGACCACGTCGGCCTTTCCCCAGGCTGTTGCCCATTGTGCGAAACTATTGGCCACGCACTGCGGTAGCGCCTTGACGTGGGGTGCCCAGGTAAGTACCACTTTGGGTTTGCGCCGGGTGTCGGCGAGTTCGGTCATCGTAATGATATCGGCAAGGCTCTGGAGTGGGTGAAGCGTTGCACTTTCAAGGCTTACGATGGGAATGCCTGCGTGGCGGATAAATTGGTTGAGGTAGAGCTCGCTGTAGTCTTCCGTCCTGTTCTTCAACGTGGGGAATGTGCGGATACCGAGAATATCAAAATACTGTCCAAGCACCGGTGCGGCATCGCGTACGTGTTCTACGGTAGTGCCGTTCATGATGGTGTCATCGCCGAACTCCAGCGTCCAGCCCTCCTGACCTACGTTGAACACGATGGGTTCCATGCCCAGGTTACTCGCCGCAATTTGCGTGCTGAGTCGCGTACGCATGCTGGGATTGAAGAACAGAAGACCTATGCGCTTGCCGAATCCCAGTTGCTTGTCGGCAAATGGATTGGCCTTGTAGCGCAGGGCTTTCTCGACGAGTCCGTCCAGATCAACGACGTCGTTTACAGAGGTGAAGTGCTTCATGCGAGTTCGCGGGTAAGTGCGTTGAAGAAGATTTCCCCTTCCTCTGCCGTGATGGCCAGTGATGGCAGGAGCCGGATGGTGTTGGGCTTGGCTTCCCCGGTAAAGATCTTGTGTGTCGACAGCAGGCGGCTTCGCAGGTCAGCACGCTCAGCAGGAAGATCGAAGCCGATCATGAGTCCGCGACCGCGAACATCAAGGATGGCAGGTATAGACCTCAGCTGCTTCATCCACGCAGTGCCCAGTTCGGCGGCGTGAGTGATGAGGGATTCCTTTTCAATGACCTCCAGCACCGCGAGGGAGGCGGCGCAAGCGAGGTAGCTACCGCCGAAGGTCGTTCCGAGCATGCCATGCCAGGATTTGATGTCGGGATGGATGAGCACGCCACCGACAGGAAAACCGTTGCCCATGCCTTTGGCAGTAGTGATCAGGTCAGCGCGAATGCCAGCGTATTGGTGCGAGAAGAACTTCCCTGACCGGCCATAGCCCGATTGGATCTCATCGAGGATGAGCAGGCTTTGATTTTTCTTGCAGGCAGTGGCTGCGAATTGCAGAAAGGCGTCGTCGGCAACGTGTATTCCCCCGACACCCTGAATGCCTTCGATGATGACGGCAGCCACTTCAGGCGTAAGGGCATTCTGCAGTGCTGCCACATCATTGAGGGGCACAAATTCGATATCATGACCTGCATTGAATGGCGAAACGATCTTCGGATTGTCTGTAGCAGCAACGGCGCCGGACGTTCTTCCGTGGAAGGCCTTGCGAAAGGCG
>CAYMPU010000009.1:0-8533 GCA_964392375.1 uncultured Ohtaekwangia sp.
TTGGACATTTCGTACTTCTACCTTGCCGCGGCCGCGCCACTGGTCTTCCTTCTTGAAATAGTACGCATGATTCGCCTTCAGGCTGGATGTCATCTTCCCTGTTTCATCATAGAATTCCAGGTACAGCCCATCCGGGAATTCGCGGTCGCCATTCTTGAACTCAAGAATTCGTGGCGCAATCATTTTTGACTTGATATGATCCTTCTCCGTATACAGCATCTCCACATCCGTAGCTTCCTGGAGAGGCCCCTCGTATTCCACAGGCTCGCCCGTCTCCGGGGTTTTGCACCCGGAGAGAAACAACAGCATGAGTGGGATAAGAATACAGGTCCGCATAATGAAAAAAGGCCCCTGATCGGGGCCTTTTCCAGATAGATTTCTAATTAGTCTCGGGTCATCAACACAACCGACTCTTGAATCCAGCAACCCACGCGTTGGGTAGAGCCTTTCTGCCAGTTGAGCACGAAGATCTCCTCAACCGAAGGGAACTGCGCTTTGGCACGCGCCATACCCGCACTGTTACCAGCCTTCTGATACATCTCATAGGCGGCGAGGTACACCAGTCGGTCTTCAGCCATTTGTTGTTTTTTGGCACACTCATCGAAACTGTTGTAGTACAGATCACCGATCTTTTCCCATGATTCCTTGTCAGCAGGGTTGCCTGCGGCTGCCTGTCTGAACAGATCACGGGCAGCACTGTAGTTCTTACGCTTGGCTTCAATGCTACCCATATACTTGTTTACTTCGGCTTTGTCGACTGCCGATATTCCGGGTAATACGGCGGCTTCTTTGAACAGGCTCTCAGCCTTCTCATAATTCTGGTTGGCCAAATGCGTTGCAGCCAGGGCTTTCAGCAATCCAAAGTCTTTGTCGGGGCTGAGTTTGTAGACAACCTCACCGGCTTCCAGCCAGAGTGGATCATCTGTGCACTTGCCTTCCAGCATGAACTTGAAGATCTTTTTGGCAACACCAAGGTCGTTGGGGTTCTGCTTGAACTTTGGGGCCAGATTTTTCTTCACGAAGTCGCAGTCCACCTTAACCATGCCAATGAGCAGACCGTCCACAGCATCCTTGTAGCTCTTGAGCTTTTCAGCATCGGCCGTTTTGCCCTCCTTATTGGCTTGCGCAGTCTTGGCGTCAATCACCGTCATGATCTTGTCATAGCGCGAAAGAATCTGATCATCGGTTACGTTTTTCAAGTATACCTTATTGGCTTTCACCGTGGTCATGTAAGCCACAAGGTTGGCATCGGTAACATTGTTGCCGCTGATTTCATAGACCTTATCGTACAGGGCCAGGAGTCCAGGGAGTTCTTCCTTGTTCTTGATGTTGTACTTGTAGGAAGCGAACGCTTTGCGATTGAGGACGTTTATCTCGTCACCGCAATTCTTCACACGCATGTCAAAAAGCATCATGAGTGAATCGACCAGAACCTTCTTCTTGGCGGGGTCCGTTTCGGCGTCCGCAAGTTTGTCATAGATCGTTACCGCATCAATGTAAAGTTTGGTGTTCCACTGTGGTGCGTTGTTCATCATCCACTGAAGCGATGGAACAGCACTCTTCAGGTTGCCCCCCGGCTTCATGGCGTCGCCCCAGATGGCTACACACTCATCTGCCTTCTTGCGGTCTTCAGGCCACTTGAGCTCCTTGCATTGAGCGAGTGAACTCGTCGAGGCCGCCGCCAGAACGATCATCGTGATCAAGATTCTAACTTTCATAATCGTGTTCATTTTTCAGTTTAATCAAATCGTCGTTTTATAAACCATTGGTCATTAAAAGTGATTCCAAAGTACAGTTTAAAGTAGTTCTCTTCGATCGCATTCAATGCCTTGTCACCCTTCCTTCCCCACTTGAACGCCAGGTCCAGGCTCGAAATCCGGTTGACTGGCAAAGAGAGGCCAAAAGTAATGCCAAAATCCTTAACAGTGTTCCCATTGGCCAAAAAAGGGTAATTTTCAACACTTACACCCGTTCGGTATGTGATCCGCTTGACATAATTACTGAGGGAAGTCCGATCCGGTGTGATTTCAAACCCCGCGGCCACCCGCCAGCTGTTTGACTCAAATTGGTTTCCGCCCTCCAGGTTTCGATACTGGGAATAGTCGGCGAAGGAGGCATCGAGTGCGGCCATCCACCTGAAGGGGTAAGGGCTGTAGGACATGCCAAACATCAGGTTGCCCGGCATGGTAATCGTTCCCGGCTGATTCGATATCACCGTTGCGGAATCGAGCAGACCGGATAAATTCCAGCGCTCTATCCGGCGGTTGAACTTGGTATTCAGGTTGGTCTTGAAGTCATACACGAGACCAAAATTCAGTCGGCTATTCTTTTTCCCCAATGAATCCAGGTGAATGGATATGCCCGGAGTAAACAGGAAGTCAGAAACAAACGTTCGATCATTGATTCGTGCCGATATAGGAACCCTCGAATCAATCAGAAGATTGCCGTATGCGCTTTCCGTAGAACTGAAAAGATACGCTGCCTTGATGCCCACCGAAATCTTGGAGTTGATGGAAACGCCGTTGGCCCAAAAGAACTGGTTAACCCCACCAGAACCCTCTTCTACAATATCTACAAAGTCTGAAGTTCCTGGAATAGGTTCCTTATAATTCAATAAGTAGTTGAGCCGGGTGTATGGCATAAGTACGAAAGAGGTTGTCCACCACCCGCCAATGACAGGTACCGACAAGGCCAGGTAATTCAGGTTACCACTTCCGCTCTTCTCGTTGACAGAATCCGACTGCTGGCTTCGCGACTCGCCGATAACGCCAGCCTGAAAAGTAGTCAGCCGGTTGTACACCAATAAAGCCGGGTTCTGATTATTGATATAGAGATACTGGGGATTGCTGAACCCAACACCGCCCATACCCTGGGCAGGTGCCAGGGCAGTACCATATTGCTCGCCCAGACCGTATGACGAAAAGGGGCTGCGGGCAGCCTGGCCAAATGCGTGCGTGGCTGGCCACACTACGACAACCAGTAAGAGCAATACAATTCTATTAGCGGGCATTATGGAGTAAAATGCTGTTCAGACCGGTTAGGACCAAATCAGGGGCTACAAAGATGGGAGGATTCATAAGTTTTTCAAAAAAATGGGCGTCGCCACCGGTCAAAATCACCCGAATGCCGGGGTTGTCCCTCCTGTAACGCGCAGACAAACCGTTTATTTCCTCCAGCATGCCGTTCATCACCCCGCTCTCGAGGCATCCCATGGTCGTGTTGCCCGTGAGCGAGAAATCTTTTCTTGCCTCACCCAAGGGCAAGCGGTCGGTCATCCGATGCATTGCCTGAAACCGCATGGCAACACCGGGAGAAATGGCACCGCCCATGTATTCGCCCTGAGCATTCACAAATTCGTAGTTGATACACGTTCCAAAATCAATCACCAGGGAAGGTTCCCCCGGGTACAAACTCCACGCTCCACAGGCGGCCGCCAGACGATCGGCACCAAGGGTATGCGGTGTTGCATATCGGTTTTGAATTGGTATCGGCAAGGATGGCGTCAGGCTCAACCTCCGGCCCCGCACATGCGCCGACGCGCCGAGGGCCGTACCCTCATCCGTTACAGAACTTATGATCAAGTTTTCGATCTCCAGGGCTTGCACAAATTCTTGCACAGCAGTGGACGAAGCAAATACCTTGATTTGCCGCATCGATGCTCCTTCGAAAATCCCTACTTTGGTACGGGTATTCCCGACGTCAATGACCAGGTTCATAAGGGCGAAGCTAGGAAGAGGCGACGACTTTTCTGCGCTCTGCCTGCCGTCGGAATCCACCACAACGCATGGCAAAAGCAAGAAAATACAAGGTACTGGGACTGATGTCGGGCACTTCGATGGACGGCCTTGACCTGGCTTTTGTAGAATTCACCGCAGGAAAGCGGTGGAGTTTCAAACTTCTGGAATCGGCGACGTACCCTTATGATCGCCATTGGGAGACTACGCTGTCCACTGCGCACACTTTAACGGGCAACGATTTGATGGCGAGACACTCCGCATACGGGAGGTATCTGGGCGAGCAGTGTCAGACCTTCCTTCGCAAGAATAAGATTGACCGCGTTGACCTCATCGCCTCTCATGGGCATACCATTTTCCATCAGCCGGAACATGGCTTTACCTTTCAGCTCGGCGATGGCGCCGCGCTGCATGCCGTCACGGGAATTCCCGTCGTGTCTGATTTTCGTTCCCTCGATGTCCACCTCGGAGGCGAGGGTGCACCGCTGGTGCCGATGGGCGACCGGATGCTTTTCCCCTCATACGATGTTTGCCTCAACCTGGGCGGTATTGCCAACCTGTCCATGGAAGTCAAAGCCAAGCGCAAGGCGTTCGATGTGTGTTTCTGTAACATGGCGCTCAACTACCTGATGAAGGAAAAGAATAAGTCCTTTGATCAGGATGGGAGCGAAGCGTCTCACGGCGAAGTCAACCAAACGCTATTTGAGCACATGCTGCTGGCCTATCGTTTTATTCGAAAAAAGCGAAAGTCCATCGGCAGGGAATTTTTTGAGCATGCCGTGCAGCCCCTGCTCGACAATAAGGCCGTGCCGCTGGCCGACCGGCTGCGCACCGTATGTGAATCGGTAGCTTTCGAAGTGGAGGACGCATTGCCTGCGGGAGGCAATCTCCAGCTCTACGTCACCGGCGGCGGCGCAAGGAATAAGTTTCTCATCGATGTGATGCGGTCGAGGCTGGCCGGCAAGGCGGTGATTGTGCTGCCTCCAAAAGAAATCATTGACTTCAAGGAAGCGATCATCTTCGCCTTCCTCGGCGTGCTCCGGATTCGGAATGAAAATAATGTACTCTGCAGCGTGACGCGCGCCACCCGGGATTCTTGCAGCGGTGTTCTGTCAGGCGCTATCTCAACGGAAGATTAGCGATCAGTGAATCAGCTGATAGATCACCAAATAGGTTCCGCATCCGGCAAAATAGCCCAGCATGGCAATGAGGCTGATCCGTTTCAGGTACCAGATAAAATCAATCTTTTCCATGCCCATTACAGCCACACCTGCGGCTGAACCGATGATCAGGATACTGCCGCCCGTTCCGGCGCAATACGCCAGGTATTCCCAGATAAAATGATCCATCGGATAGGTGGTGAGACTGTACATACCCATGCTGGCCGCCACAAGGGGTACGTTGTCGATCACCGCCGATAAGAGTCCTATGAGTGTCACAATCACCGATTGGCTTCCGACCGTATTGTCAAGCCAGACCGCGAAATGATGAAGTATCGTCATTGACTCGAGAGCGCCAACAGCCAGCAGGATGCCGAGGAAAAATAGCACGCTGGAAGTATCAATGCGTTGCAACGCGCCAGCGGCCGTGTATGGTTTGCGCAACGCCTCGTCGGCATGCGGGTTGATCAACTCAGACACTACCCACAAAACACCGAGTCCCATGAGCATCCCTATATAAGGCGGTAGGTGTGTGACCGTTTTGAATATCGGAACAAAGATCAAGGCGCCCACTCCGAGGAAGAGCATGATCGATCCACCCCTTACCTTTTCGTGACCGTAGCCGGTGTGATCATGCGCAGGATTGGGAGACTCTCCCAGGGTTCCCTTCAAGGTGAAGGTCAGATAAAGTAAGGGCACCAGCATGCACATGACACTGGGCAAAAACAGAATCTTCATGATATTGACCGTGGAGATCTGGCCACCAATCCAAAGCATGGTCGTGGTAACATCACCGATGGGCGTCCACGCACCACCGGCATTGGCGGCGATAACGATCATACCGGCAAAAAACATCCGCATGTCTTTCGCAGGAATCAATTTTCGGATGAGCGAGACCATGACAATCGAAGTTGTCAGGTTGTCCAGGATGGCGGAAAGAAAGAAAGTAACCCAACACACCAGCCAAAGAAGTTTAACAGGGTTCTTGGTTTGAATGCGGTCGGTAACGAGGCTGAACCCTTGGTATGCATCCACCAGCTCAACAATCGTCATGGCGCCGAGCAGGAAGAAGAGAATTTGTGCCGTTCCACTCAGATGTTCATTCAGGTGGATATTGACTTCTTCAATATGACCGGAGGACAAGGCATACAATGTCCAGCAGAGCACGCCGGTGAGCAGGGCGGAAGCGGTCTTGTTGATTTTGATTGGATGCTCCAGCGCGATGGCCAGATAGCCCACCACGAATACAATAATGATCACAACATCCATAGGCGAAAGGTTAGGGTCTCACATAAAGATATGTGAAAAACGCATTCGCAAACGCCCGTAAAATGATAAATCTGTATGAAATCGGATGAGCGGTAATCTCCGCTCTCCTATACCAAGGCCTATTCGCCGAGGTTAAAGAGCCCCTGATTGAGCAGTCGCAAGGATCGTTCTTTCTGCGCGGTGTCTACC
This sequence comes from uncultured Ohtaekwangia sp., assembly GCA_964392375.1. Taxonomy (GTDB): domain Bacteria; phylum Bacteroidota; class Bacteroidia; order Cytophagales; family Cyclobacteriaceae; genus ELB16-189. The sequence continues at coordinate 6,353 of CAYMPU010000009.1, forward strand.
AGGATAGAGATGTTGTTCTGACTGCCGCCAAACGACACCATGCGGACCGGTACACTTTCCATTGACCGGAATACTTCGTTCAGCACACCCTTACGCTCGGCCAATTTGTTGCCAACAACACAAATGATGGTTTGATCCTTGTCTACACCGATGGTCCCGTAACGCTGCAATTCGGTGACGATAGCATCCAGTTGTTTGGTATCGTCGATGGTCACGGATACGGCGACCTCCGATGTGGAGATCATGTCGATGGGGGTTTTGTGCCGCTCGAAGACTTCGAATACTTCGCGCAGGAAACCAAAGGCCAGCAACATGCGCGATGACTTGATGTTGATGGCAATGATCCCATCCTTGGCGGCGATAGCCTTGATTTCTCCAGCCGTTCCCTTGTCGCTGATCAACGTTCCCGGCGCTTGCTCGTCGAGGGTGTTTTTCAGACGAACGGGCACGCCACGCTTTTGGGCAGGCACGATGGTCGACGGGTGAAGGATCTTCGCGCCGAAGTAGGCCAGCTCAGACGCTTCGTCAAAGGTAAGTTCGGCGATGGGCACGGTCTTTTTAACGACACGCGGGTCGTTGTTGTGCATCCCATCGATGTCGGTCCAGATCTGAATCTCATCAGCCTGGATGGCGGCGCCGATGAGCGAAGCGGTATAGTCACTTCCGCCGCGCTTCAGGTTGTCAATTTCATTGCGGTGGTTGCGGCAGATGTATCCTTGCGTAATCAGAACTTCCTGTTTCACGAGCGAAGGAAGCAGGGCTTTCAGTCGCTCGCCAATTTTTTCAAGCTCCGGTTCCTGATTCTCGTCAATCGACATGAAATGGAGTGCGGGAAGCAAACGACAATCGACATTCCGTTCGCGGAGGTGGTAATAGAAAAATTCGGTGGAGGCCAGTTCGCCCTGAGCCAGAAGCTCGCGGTAACTGCGGTCATCAAATTGTCCGGCCGACAAAAGACGGATAAGACTGAAGTAACGGCTTACGATATCCTGTCCAATGGCCTTGTATTCCGGTGATGAAAACAGGTCAGCAGCGTAGACTTGATAGTGATGCTCCAGCTTGACGATCTCTTTTTCCGCCTCTTCCTTCCGGGCAGCCAGCAGATGATCGCCGATGGCCACCAGGGTATTGGTGGTGCCACTCAGCGCCGACAAAACGACAATCTTTTGCCCGGGTGTCCGAAGCACGAGATCGCCTACTTTACGGAGGCGCTCCGGCTTGCCCACCGACGTGCCGCCAAACTTGATGATAACCATAGCCTTCAACTGGTAAAGGCTGCAAATATAGGCTGCCGGAAAGAAGTTGGCCTACTTTTGAAAGTAGTAACTGGCGCGTTCCATTTCCTTCATCGATTGAAATGCCTTGGGAGGGCTAAGGTACCCGTTGATAAACTTGTAGACTTTCAGCCGGATTTCCTTCCCCACCTTGGTATCGATGCGGTCAAAGATGTGGCCGCCCTCGATATTCTCATAGATCTGGTACTCAAACTTCTTGTTTTCCGCCTTCAGGGATTTGATGAGCTGCTCAACCTCCAGCGAGTTGACGTCCTCATCGTTGGTGTTGGTATGAACGAGAAGTGGCGTCTTGAGCTTCTGGGTGTTCCATACGGGTGAACGTTTCCGGTACTCCTGTACATTCTCACTGGCATCTTTGCCGATGTGGTAATCTGCGGCGAACAGGTCTCGATAGCGCTGATTCTTATAACCCATACGGGCGATGAGATCACTAACGGGAACGCCGGCATAGGCGACTTTGTAGTCGTCCGGATTGGCGAAAATGTCCAACAGGGTGATCATGCCACCGTGACTCCAGCCGATAGACCCCACGCGGTCTTTGTCTACAAAGGGATAGTTATCGACGACGTAATCTCTCGCCGTATTTGCATCCACCACTTCCTTGTCGCCGTAGTCGATAGCCTCATAGTAGCCACGTCCGTAGCCGGTGCTGCCCCGGTATTCCGGCGCCACTACGACATAACCCTGGCTGGTAAGCTCCCGCACGATGTGTACAGAAAACGTATTGAAGTCACCATGCACCCCGCCGTGAGAATAGATGACCAGCGGATACTTTTTAGACATATCGATATTCTTCGGGATGAATACATAGGCATAGAACACGAAAGGGTTGTTGGCTCCCTGCGCTGTCGGGTTCTCTGCCTTGGTCGGAGGGCCGGTGAGGGTC
>CAYMPU010000010.1:0-84463 GCA_964392375.1 uncultured Ohtaekwangia sp.
TATAGGGTGCCAATCCGGTCATCACGAGAGCGACCAGAATATAGACAATCGTGCAAATGAAAAGTGAGCCCAGAATTCCCCAAGGCATATCTTTCTGAGGGTTCTTTGCTTCCTGCGCCGCAGTCGAAACAGCATCGAAGCCGATGTAAGCGAAAAAGATGACAGCCGAAGCACGGAATATACCAGTCATTCCAAACTGGCCGAAGGTACCTGTGTTTTCAGGAATGAATGGCACCCAGTTGTCGGTATTGATGTATTGCCACCCAAATAGAATAAAGAGGCAAACAACAGAAAGCTTTACGATAACAACGAGGTTATTGAAATTGGCTGATTCCTTAATGCCGCGATACAGGAGAATGGTGATGACAAATACGATGAAGACTGCAGGCAGGTTGATGATGGAACCCGTGAAAACCATGTTGTTATTCTGATCAAAAATAATCGGGGCACTGGAAAGGTTGTTGGGGATGTGAATGCCAAACGAGTCTAGAAAATTAACCACATAGCCTGACCAGCCCACTGCAACGGTAGCTCCTGAAAACAGGTATTCGAGTACCAATGCCCATCCGATGATCCATGCAACGATCCGTCCCATGGTCGCGTAGGCATAGGTATAGGCACTTCCCGCGATAGGAATCATCGCCGCAAATTCGGCGTAACAGAGCCCCGCGAATGCGCATGCAAGAGCAGAGACCACAAAGGAGATGGCTACCCCGGGACCAGCATATTGCGCTGCAGCCTGACCGGTAAGCACAAAGATGCCAGCGCCAATAACAGCCCCAATTCCAAGTGCGATCAGATTGTATCTGCCCAGGGTGCGTTTGAGTCCATGCTCGCTGCCGGACTCGGCCTGGAGGACTTCCATCGGTTTTGTTTGAAAAAGTGAGTTGGCCATTGCTGTTGGTTTGGGTTTATGCCTAAAAGTAGAAAATATCTTGAATTGGCAAGGGGGTTATTCCACCATCACCTGCGATCGAGCCAGTCATTCTGTTCCAGAAGGTCGGTCAGGGCTTCCCTAAATCTATACACATCGTAAGGGGCATTGTATAAAACGGCAATGAAAACCTTCTTTGACGGCACAGAAATGTAATAGGCAGCAAATCCTCCCTGATGACCCGTGTGTGAGATCACTTTGAGCCCGCTCGGAGTCTGATCCATGAACCATGACCAGCCAATAAACGGCTGCTTCTCACCATTCCATCCGGGGAAGCGCTTAATGGCGGCTGAAGAATCGATGGATGGCAGATCAAGGAATGACGCATTTCGTAAGGCTAATTCATACCGGGCAAGTTCTTCGACAGAGCTCCACACACCGCCGTTGCCGGCAGCGCAAAAGGTTGGCTCTTCACCGTAGTCGTCCTCCCGCCATTGCCCATCAACTTTTGTGTAGCCGTGAGAAACACCGGATTGAGGATGCGCTCCATCGGTGATGGTGCTGCTGGTCATTCCTGAGGGAGTGAATATTCTCTCATCAATGAAGGATTGCCATTTCTGTCCACTTACCCGTTCGATGATCAGGGCAAGCGCGTTAAAGGCAGGATTGGAATAATGATAATCTGTGCCCGGCTCAAACTCCAGAGTATCCGTTTGCGTAACCGGGTACCAGTTTTGTTCGTCGTTCGCCGTCAGGTAGAATACAGAATCCTCACTCACCCTGCGATTGTCCGGAAGCCCTGAGGTATGTGTCAGCAGATGCTTGATTTTCACGCGTTGGGCAATGGACCTGTTCCTGAAACCGGGGAAGTATTTGAATAAGCTGTCTTCTACCGAGAGTTTACCTTCGGCCTGAAGGATGAGGATGCCATTGGAGACAAATGTCTTGGAAATCGAGCCGATATTGAACAACGTCTTTGTTGTGATCCTTTCTTGGTTACTGAGATTGGCCAAGCCGTATCCTTTGGCAAAGATCACGGCGGTATCCTTCATAATGAGTACCGCTCCGCCCGGTTGATCGTCCGCCAGGTGGGATCGCATGAAGCGTTCGACCTCATCTGAGAATGTTGTGCCCTTTTCTGATGCACAAGCCATTCCCAGCCATGCAACCAAGAATAGAAGTCTCTTCATATCAAGGTATCTTTTTGATGCATTCTTTGTTGCGCAATCCAGCGGGTGACAGCGAGGGGCCGGACCCTTTCATACGCTATTTCCTTTTGGGTAATTCAGGCAAGGTAAAATCGTCGAGAGGGCTCGGCAACTTCATCATCGCCTCTATGTCCTCCACTTTGCGCGGCGCCAGGATCGACAAATGATCGTACCCTTCTTTGGTAAGCAGGTAGTCATCTTCAATGCGCACCGCAATACCCCACCACTTCGGATCGCAGTTGCTGTTTTCAGGAATGTAAATGCCGGGTTCGATGGTAATGGCCATTCCTTCTTTGAGCAGGTCGTATTCACCACGGTCGTGCACGTCCAGTCCAATATGATGACAGCAACCATGTGGGTAGTATTGATGACGTTGACCCTCTTGAATAATGCCAAGATCTTTCAAGCCCTTGTCAACAACGGTTCGTGTTGCTTGCGTTAGCTGCGAAAATGTTGATCCGGGTTTGCAGACCTTCATTGCTTCTTCCTGGGCTTTGAGGACCAGTTCATAGATTTGCCGCTGCTCGCGGGAAAATTTTCCATTGATGGGAATGGTCCTTGTGATGTCAGCGGTATAACCACGGTACTCAGCCCCCAGATCCATCAGGATGAGGTCTTTGGATTCGATGTTGGGCTTGTAGTTCTCCTCATAGTGAAGGATGCAGCCATTGTGTCCAGAGCCAACGATCGAAGGATAGCCCACATCTTCAGCCTGGTATTTCTTAAACACATATTCATGAATGCCCTGAACCTCGAGTTCGCTCATCCCTGGCTTCATGGCTTTCATCACTTCCACCTGAGCCTGGCATGAAACCTGAACAGCACGTCGAATCAACTGGATTTCATCTTCTGTCTTTATTTGGCGAAGCTGCGCCATATATCCGCCGAGTGACCGGGTATCCAGATTATTCTTGTCGGGTTCTGTCCGCACCGTAATTGTTGTGGGATCAGGATAGTTGACCTTCTTCTTGAACTGGATGATCAGGTCTGCCAGATCGGAAGAGTCGCGGGCATCATCGCGCACGTCGTTCTTGAAATCAAAAAACAGCACCTTGTCAAAGCGGGAGAAGTCAACGCCATATTTTCTGAACTCCTTGTTGCCAAAGGCATACTCAAGTCCCCATTGTTTTTTTACCCCCTCTTCTCCAAGACGGCGGCCGTCCCACATTTCCCGATCAGCGTTTCGCATTTGCGTAAAAATGATTTCGTCGTAGGTGCCCCCGCCCGACGCTTGTTGTTTGTCTTTAAAAATCAACAATACAGAATTGGGTTCCTTGTAGCCGGTGAGATAATAGAAGTCTGGATTCTGGTGGAATTCGTAATCCACATCGTTGGAGCGGTTTCGGACCGCAGCGGCAAAGAACACAGCCACCGAATTAGCCGGAAGTTTTTCCCTCAACAGCACACGTCGCTGACGGTGAAATTCCTTTGTCAGGAAATCATTGGGAAGATCAGGGCTCTGTGCCCATACGGATACAGAGGATACGAAGAGCAGGGTAAGTAACCGAAGTTGTGAAGCGGGTATGATGGTTTTCATGCAGAAATGGGATGACACCAAAAGTAAGCTTCCTATGGCATCCGGACGAGTACATTTCTTGGAAAGGAACCAGCTATTTTCAATTAACGTGATTTACGGGATTAGCGGTGTTCATTGTGGGGGCATCGTGAAATCCTGACGGCATCAATACCCAAAATTCCTATATTTAAACGATGTCTGCCCATTGAAGCCCACCCTGACGATATTGTTCATGGCCATTTGCCTTACGGCATTCTCCCAGTCGGTCCTTGATCTAAAGCTGGATGGAACTGAGCAGGATAAAAGGCTCATTCAATTTCTGGAAGAGATCGAGCGCAAGCACAGTGTCCAGTTTTATTTCATTGACGATTGGTTAACCCCATATACGATTGATGGGAATTATCAGGGACAGACCCTTGCAGACATGCTTTCGGATCTCCTTCGCGATTCCAATATTACGTTTGCCATCATTCACGATCGTGCCTTGACGTTTATTAAGGATCCGTCGTACGAAATGGACCGTCGGGAGGCACTGAGTATAGCTTCCCGACGTCAAAAGAATGTTGAAGAACGAACCGTGGGTAATCCTGAATTATATCGCCCGGGGAAAGTAGTAACGCTGCGTGGCCGAATCACGGATGAAGAATCGAAACAGCCGTTGTCTGGTGCCACGGTGGCTCCCAATGCACACGAGGGAACAACCACTGACACACTGGGAAGGTATGAACTCCGGCTGCCAAGCGGAAAACATGTTCTCAGTATTGGATCCGTTGGTTTTAAGGAACGCGTGGTTGATCTTACACTATACGAGGGCGGAAGTTTGAATATGGGCATGCAGGAGGCGCCCGTTCTGCTGGAGGAAGTTGTTATCAACTCACAACCGATTAATGAACTGACCGGAAGCCGACCAGGCCAGCTGCAACTTGCCGTAGGGGCAATGAAGAAGCAACCAGCGTTGTTGGGAGAGGCCGACCTTGTTCGACAATTGCAGGCACTGCCCGGTGTCAATACAGTGGGCGAAGCAGCTGCGGGCTTCAATGTAAGAGGGGGAAGTGTAGATCAGAACCTGGTTCTCTATGATGGCATGCCGCTGTTCAATACATCGCATGCTTTGGGATTCTTCTCAGCCTTTAATTCAGAAGCCGTTCGTGAGATGACATTCTATCGGGGAGGCATACCTGCTGAATACGGTGGACGTGTTTCATCTGTGCTTGATATCCGAAGCAAATCCGGCGACCCCGAAAAATGGCGGGTGAATGGAGGTATTGGGCTGGTATCTGCCAACCTCATGGTCCGGGGCCCCCTCCAAAAAGACAAGACCACATTGGCCGCGAGCATTCGGGGAACCTATGCAAATTGGTATATCGATGTATTGAGTGATACCTACAAAGATCTGCGGAACAGCGACATTGGTTTCTATGATGGTGAACTTCGGGTTGATCATGCGTTCAGCAGCCGTTCACGGGTTTCCATTTCCTATTACCGAAGTCATGATAACCTGCGGGTGCGGGGCGACACCAGTTTCCAATGGGTCAATCAGCTCGCCTCCGCCCGTTTGGATCAAATCTTTTCGGCTCGGCTCTCCGGGAGTTTTCAATTGGGTGTAGGTGATTACAATTACACGGTATCCAATGTTGTACCAACACAAGGATTTGATCTTGACTACAAGGTTACGTATCCCGCCTTGAAGATGGACTTTCTGTACACCACGGGGAGTCATCGCATCGGTTTTGGCGCACAGGCTACATACTACGGATTTAACCCGGGCATTCTCAGGCCAACGTCGCCAGAATCCAGTATCCGCTCGGTGACCATGGAACGACAGCAGGCTCTGGAATCGGGACTTTACGCTTCAGATGTTTTTTCGATAACCAACCGGTTGGTTCTGGATGCAGGCCTTCGGTTTTCTGCGTTCATGAATATGGGTCCAGGAACGGTCAATGTCTATAGCCCGCCCTCTCCGATCTCCGTCAATAGTCTGGTGGATAGTGTAAAGTATTCTTCTGGAGATGCAATGGCGACCTATACCGGACTTGAACCCCGTGCCGCTCTGCGTTATTCACTGGATGAGCAGTCGGCTGTCAAAGTTAGCTATCAGCGAATGTATCAGTATCTTCATTTGATCAGCAATACCACAGCGGTGACCCCCGTTGATATCTGGCAGCCCAGCAACACTTTTTTCAAGCCACAGATGGCCGATCAGGTATCGATCGGTTACTTCCGTGACTTCAGTGCAAAAAAATACGAGGCTTTTGTAGAGGGGTATTACAAAGAGCTGGACAATGTACTCGACTTCAAGAATGGAGCCCAGTTGATTTTGAACAAAACGCTGGAAGCTGACTTACTACAGGGCAAAGGGCAGGCCTACGGTGTTGAGGCATACATCGCAAAGAACCAAGGACGCTTTACTTGGGCCCTGAGTTACACCTGGTCGCGCTCTTTCCGGACCATCAATGGTTCTACACCGGAGGAGTCGATAAATGAAGGTAAAGCCTTTCCCTCAAGTTACGATCAGCCTCACATGGTTAATGCATCATGGAATTACCGTTTTTCCAAACGGTGGTCCTTTACCGGTAACTTTGCCTACCGAACGGGCAGACCCGTCACAGCGCCGGTATTTGGATTTACGCTAGATGGATATGGTGTTGCTTACTTCTCTGGGCGCAACCAGCTGAGGATACCGGACTATCATCGCCTGGACATCGCTTTCGTGATCGAGGGAAGTCATAAGCTGAAAAAACCCTGGACTGGCTCCTGGGTGATTTCTTTCCTGAATGTTTATGGTCGACGTAATGCCTATTCGTATTTCTTTGCAAGCAACACACCCGGGCAGATCAACACATACCAGCTTTCTATTCTGGGTTCTGTCATTCCTTCGGTGACCTATAACTTTAAATTCTGATGGTGATGAAAATACAGGCAAAGTTGATGTTGGGTATCATGGCGGTGTGGATGAGCTGCGTCGACAAGGCCAACCTTTCACTTCCTGCAGAAGAACTCCCCCTGATCATTGAGGGACAGATCACAGACCAGCCTGGGCCGGATACCGTCAAAATTACCCGGGCCTATCCTGTTGATGGAAATTTCTATTCACGCAAGGGTGTGGAGGGAGCTCAGGTGACAATTACGGACAATGCCGGCAATGTGGACATCCTTCAGGATATTTCCAGAGGCTACTATGTAGCACAGACCATGAACGGTGTCGTTGGACGTACGTATCAGCTTGAGGTTAAACTCGGAGGGACAACCTTCCAATCGATACCGCAACGGATGGCGCCCGCGGGTTCAATTGACAGTATCTACTTTGAGTACGTTACTACAATAAACAAGGATAAAGACATCGAAGAAGAGGGATTCAATATTTATATGAACGGCAGCGTTGATCCGAGTAGCAGCCGGCGATTGCGTTGGAAATACAATGGTACGTATAAAATTTTTACGAACCCGGCCGCTATTACAGTAATGATACCCTGTGCTGTCCCCCCATGCCCGATCATTCCATTGCCGTGTTCCGAAGGATGCCTTTGCTGCACGTGCTATGTTTATGAGCGCGAAACGTCGCCTTTGGTTTCTAACCCATCAACGCTTGGCGCCGATCAATTCAATCACGTCTTCATGCGCTATATCCCCATCAATAGTCTGACGTTTAATGAAAAATACCGGGTGGAGATCACACAGATGGAGCTCTCTCAGGAGGTTTTTGATTTCTATTCTGCGGTACGTAAGCAAATTGACAATGCTTCCAGCCTGTTTCAACCGCCATTCTTTGAACTAAAGGGAAACGTTCAAGCCGTTGCTGGTGATGACAAAGTCGTGGGCATTTTCTATGCGGCAGCCCTAAGCAAGAAACACATTTATATCTTTCGCAGTGATATCCCTGGTTCCTTTTTGCCTTCTGAAATCGTTGGAGACTGTAGGGCCGTAGCAGAACATTCAACTATTGAGATTCCACCTTTTTGGGAATGAAGAATTGTCTTTTTTTAATAGTCAGCTATCTTGTTGGCACGGCCCTGTATGCGCAGGTCGATCCTGGAATGGATGTGACCAGACTTCTTAAGGAGAGTAAGGCAAAATTTCCCGGCATGCGGCCGCAAATATTTTTCTCCCAGGATAAATATTCACCGGGGGATACTGCATTCTTTCGGCTGTTTATCCTTACCGAGGATGAACGAATATTGGCAGAGCGGTACCTGCTGACACTCGAACTGGTAAATCCGGAGGGGTTAATTGTTTCCCGGCAGAATGTCTCTTGTGCAATTTTTGGAGCGGCCAATCAATTGGTACTTCCAGGGACGTTAGCGCCCGGTCTCTACGAAATCCGCCTTTTTAGCGACCACATGACTACGGCCTATGGACTGTCTGCTTCGCTCATGATTGTTGGCGAAAAGACACTCCAGAAAATCCTACCCAAAGGCAAATCCTTAAATGTCTTCCCGGAAGGAGGACATCTTGTTTCCGGGGCACTCAATCGTGTGATTGTCCATGCACCGGATATCGTGCCAGTCTCGGCAACCCTCTGTTCCAATGAAGGGAAGATTATGCCCGTGACTTTCGATCAGGATGGCTATGCCTCATTGCACTTTGTTCCATTAGCGAATACATCATACCGGATTGACTATGTCGTTGACGAGAACCTTCTTTCTACACCGATGCCATCATCTGAGCCGCAGGCTGTTACGCTGCGCGTGTATCCAGGGCCTCGCAAGATGTATGTGATGGATGTGCTATCGGGTTCGGAGGCCCCCAAGACCGTTACGTTGATATTGGTATCACATCGAGTGGCCGTCCATTCACAAGTAGTCAGAATCAGCAATGAAGGCAAGGGAAGCATCCTCACGGCGGCCGACTTTTTCCCAGAGGGATTTTCAGAGTTGTTTGTTCTGGGCCAGGAGAATCAAATCCTGGCTTACCGTCCAATATACCGACCCGTGAGAAGTGCGGTCTCTCTTGGTATATCCGGAGTACCGGATGTGACAACTATTCGAGAATCCGTTAGTGCATCACTTAAACTTGCCGACAGTGCGGGAAACCCTGTGCTGGGGGCGTTGGCTATATCGATCATTCACGACCAGTCGCGGATTCACCCCTTGAGACCTCCCGATCCTTCACTGGAACTTCGCAATCATCAGCCAGACATTGACTGGACACTGCCAGCCGACCGTGTGGAAATGGCGCTCATGGCACGCCCGATTCCTCAACAGGTTATACCCGACTATCCGCCACTGGTATATAACGCGAACTTGAACTTGTCAGGGCGAGTGTACTCCACTGATCCCTCTGTTCCGTTGCCGTATTCCAGCAAAATGATAATCTATTTGCACAAGGATCTCATACCGTATGAAACCACGATTGAAGGTGACGGAACGTTTCACTTTCCGAAGATTTACGATTTCATGGGTACGGATTATGTGTTTTATAAGGTAGTCCATTCGAACAACAAGGATGTTCGCCGTGTTCGGGTAGAGTGGACGACCAATCTTGGCCAAGCCCAGATGTTGACGCGCAATAAGTTCATCCCAGCGGATGAGGCCGATGCTTATGGAGTATTGCGAAAGCGCAAGTTGGAAGTAGACCGCTCCTTCAATTTCTTTCTTGGTGCTCCTTTGCCGGTAAATGAATCTGTAAATTTAAATGCCGCACTTGAAGATGAGTTTCAACATGCGGACATTACCGTTTATCCCAGAGAGTATACACCGTTTGAAACGATGCAGGAACTTATTCTGGAGGTGATTCCTTCTCTTCTGTTCCGCGCCCGTCAGAAGGATAGTCTCGTAGAGGTTACGCTGGCGACAAACTCTGTTTTTGTTGCGCAAAGGTATGCGGATGGGAATGCTTTGTACATTATTGACGGATGGATGACGACGGATACACAGTATCTGATGTCACTTTCACCCAAAGACATTCTGGCAGTTAAGATTATCAATGATATCGGCAAATTGGATCGGTTGGGAAATCTGGCCAGGAACGGAGTGCTATTTATACAAACTTCCATTCCCGAGATTACACGTCGTGACCTGCAATCAAAGCTCCATGTGATCGAGGGGTTCAGTCCGACATTGTCGTACACAGAACGGTACCCTATTCAAAAGCGTGTCCCGGATCTTCGCACGATGTTGTACTGGAACCCGCAAATATCTACCGACAGCACGGGGAATGCGAAGTTTACATTTCGGACCTCCGATATCCCCGGCACCTACTGGATTCGGTTGATGGGCACTACCTCTACGGGTCACATTGTTACCCTTGAGCGATCATTCGAGGTGAAGTTCAGGTAGAGGAGTTTGGCGATTTTCCTTGCGCGAAAATCATTAATTTTATACGTATGTATAAGATAATCGCCTATTGTGCCCTCGTCACTATCATAGGAGCATGCTCTTCAAAAGGCCCTGATCGGAATTGGAAGAGCATTGAGAAATCACTGCAGGTGCAGCTAATTACCGCAGTAGACGGCGACACGATTGAGTTGCCCGAGGGGAACTTTATGTTCACTCGTAGCTTGACCATGGATGGAAAGGCCAATGTGGTGATTCGCGGAAAAGGCATGGATCGCACCGTGCTATCGTGGAAGAACCAAACAGAAGGAGCGCAAGGCCTCCAGGTCAGCAATTGCAGGAATATTGTTCTCGAAGACTTTTCGGTTGAGGATGCGCGGGGCGATAATCTTAAAGTAAATGATACAAGGGGAATCACACTGAGGCGTATTCGCTCCGTGTGGTCAGGGGGCCCCAAGACAGAGAATGGCGCGTATGCTTTGTACCCCGTGCTGTGCACCAATGTGCTGATGGAAGAATGCGTAGCCATGGGCTCTTCCGATGCCGGCATCTACGTCGGTCAATCGGATTCTGTAATCATTCGAAACAACACCGCATACTGGAACGTGGCCGGCATTGAAGCTGAAAACTCACGGTGGGTAGAGATCTATGGCAATGAGGCCTACGATAACACTGGAGGGCTGTTGGTCTTCGATCTGCCAGGGCTCACGCAGTACGGCCACACCACACGTGTATACAATAACCGAATACACGACAACAACCATGAAAACTTTGCTCAGGCTGGCAATATTGTAGCAAGCATTCCTCCAGGGTCGGGTGTAATGATTTTGGCCACCCATGGTGTTGACTTGTTTGAAAATGATATCATTGATAACACAACAGTGGGTGTCGCCATTGTGAGCTACGAATTGGTGGCCGCCATGAACGAAGGCGTGGAGGAGCAGGAAAACTCTATTGGGGGTGCACAGACGGTCAATAACCGGTTCCGTGAGGATACGCTGTATAACGCGTTCCCATATGATATCGCCATTCATGATAACCGCATTTCCAATGCTCATTGGTTCCCATCCACTCACAATGATCTTGGCAAACTACTGATGTGGCATTCTCCCTTTTCTCCACCCGATCTTGTGTATGACGGCATCGCCAACCCCAAACAAAGCGACCGGGCACTTTGCTTTTCTGGAAATGGAGATATTGTCTTTATCAACCTCGACGCAGAGCACGAGTTCAAATCACTTTCCAAAGACATTACACCCTTCAGCTGCCCGCCCTTCAATCGTGAGCCATGAGATTCATTGCCGTCCTGTTACTTTGCTGCCTGGGATGTCAATCCGATAGGCCCAGCGAAAATGTGGCCGTGGAGGATGAGGTTGTTGTTGACCTCTCTGGAATGGGTAATGCTACATTGTCGAGTTATGGCTTTTTTACAGGTGAACTGAGGACGCTTACTCCATCTGGAGGTGTTTATCCGTACTCCATCAATGCGCCGTTGTTTAGTGACTATGCCTTCAAGGAGCGCTTCATGAAAATCCCTGAGGGTAAGCAGATCTCCTATCATGGCGAGGAGGTTTTTGATTTCCCTGAGGGGACGGTGCTTATCAAAAACTTCTACTATCCAGCCGATTTCCGCAAGCCAACAGAAAAAATACGGCTGCTTGAAACTCGCCTGCTTTTATTAAAGGAGGGAACGTGGGAGGCTTTGACGTATATCTGGAATGAGGAACAGACCGAGGCATATCTGGAAGTGGCCGGTAAGTCCATTCCGATATCCTGGACGCATACCGACGGTGAATCTAGAAAGATTGATTACTCAGTGCCCAATGTCAATCAATGCAAGGGTTGCCACCTGAAAGGCGATAAGATGATGCCCATCGGCCCTTCCGCACGTCAACTTAACAATGGGGGCAAGCAGAATCTCTTAACATACCTCCGCGATCAGGGGGTCTTGACGGGAGTCCCCGATCTTTCCCAGATTCCGCGGCTCGCATCTTATGAGGATGAAAAGGAAGTCCTGACTGACCGGGCACGCTCCTGGCTGGAAATCAATTGTGCACACTGTCATCGGCCCGATGGCCAGGCAAAGACATCGGGACTTTTTCTTGCCGCAAGTGTTACGACATCATTGGAATTGGGTGTCGGTAAAGCACCGGTAGCGGCCGGCAAAGGCTCGGGCGGCCGGTGGTTCAGCATTGTGCCGGGTCACCCGGATGAGTCCATTCTGCTCTACAGAATTGAATCCACCGACCCTGGCATCATGATGCCGGAGATGGGCCGGAAGTTGGTGCACACGGAGGGAGTCCGTCTTGTGCACGAGTGGATTCTCGCGATGAAGTAGGTTCAGTTAAGGTCGCGGATTTCAAAATCTTTCCCCTTACCAAACCTATAGATTTCCTTGAGATGGTAGCGTTCCAGCGTGTGAATATCCTTAACCAGGAAATCGCCATCAGGCAGCATCTGTTCAATAACGATGTCATGCCGGTCACTGAAATTGATGACTCGGTATTGTTTTCCAACACGCAACACATCCAGGGAAAGGCCGCTCATATCAGTTATGATTACTCACGACGATGAGCTTAATTGTCTTGTGGCTGGAGGTGAGTCTCATCGTTGTTGTGTTTAAATCGTATCACCCTCGTTAAAAAGCGATCCCTGGTCCTTGTTCTTAACTTTGTCAGCATCCACACTGTACAGCGGGAGTTTATTCAATTCACGGCTGAGCGTAGCATCCTGAGTGAGAATACCTCTCTGGTTGGCTTCACTTTTGAGGCGTTCGGTCTCGCTCTCCAGTTCTTTCGTGCTGATTTGCTTGGAGCGCTTTTCAATGGGGGGATTGAGCTTTTCTGACTTTTCGAATTCCACCACTTTGTCCAGCATTTCTTTCGGAAGGTCGGCTTCACTACGGTAAACCAATTCAAAGAATTGTTTGGCAAAAAAGCCGTCGATCTGGATGCGTCGTTTCGAGAGATGAACAAATTTCCCTATGACACGGCAGATATTCTCTCGCTCCTCAGGGCTCAGTTGATCAGCAAACTCATAGTCCTCGATCTTTTTTAAGGCCAGAATAATGGGCTCAAGCGCATCCAGTGAAATGATGTACACGGTGTAGTCGGCCAATTTGAACTCAAACTGTTCGATCGTCTCGAGTGTATTGGTGGGTACGACCAGAAACACTTCCTTGCGAACATCTTCTTCACGGACATACTTGATCGCATTTTCTACCTGATTCTTGAGGTAGGAGGGGAAATTGGAAAGATCTTCACCCCAGGGACTTTTTGCGTCAAAGACGATAAACTCTTCTTTGATCTTCAGCGTATTGTCGGGGCTTCCACGGAACGGAACTTTTTCCACGTACTCTACCGCATGACGGGCACAAATAGCCTTAATTCTGGCCTTGACCCGCTCCTCATGAAGGGACCAGGTCTCTTTTAACTGCTCAAGGCGTGCGATTTCGAGGCGATGTTTTTCATTTTTCTCATCAGCCTCGCGCTTGCGTTGACCCTCCGTAAGTTTATTCAGGTTATCAATCGATTGGTCATGTTCCTTCCGGCGTTGGTCCTCGGAGGCTTTGTACCGCGTTACTTCAGCACGCAAACTCTGATTTTGTGCCTCGAGATGTTCGTTCTGTTGTTTAAGCTCTAGACCCCTGCGCATGAAACTTTCATTCTTTTCCTCAAGACTGGCAATCCTCTTTTGATATTCTTCTTTGTCCTGGGAAAATCGATGCGTGGTCTCGCGCAATCCGGCAAGTTCAGCTTTTGCCTGCTGCAGTGCATCACGAAGATTTCTCGTCTCGTTGCGTTCAACATCCAGTTGACTCTCGACTTTTGCGCCGGCGGTGCGCACACTTTCCAGTGATGGGGCAATACGTTGCAATTCACCGTATGCATCGACAAGCATCGTCTTAACCTGGCTCCAGCGGAAAAAACGGTCCCACAAACTGAGTGTTTTCAGTTTATCCAGCAACCTTCTCAGGTATTCAATGGAAATATCCATGCCTAAAATTCAATCATCACATGTCCCTTCTCCACACTGTCACCTTTCTTGATTTTCACCTTCTTTACTGTCCCTGCTCCCGGCGACTTGATGATGTTTTCCATTTTCATCGCCTCGAGAATAAGCAGTGGATCGCCTGCCTTTACTTCGTCGCCGACCTTAACCCGCAGGTCGATAATCAAACCCGGCATCGGCGCCTTAATAGAATTCACTTTACTGGAAGCGACCGCACTCATTCCCATTTTCTCCATCAGCAGATCGACATCCTCACGAAGCCTGATCGAATACTGCTGCCCCTTGATTTTCAGATCGACGGTCTTGGTTTCGCGGTCAATCTTGACTACCTCTGCAGGATAACTCTTGTTCTTGAAGCGGATGTGAAACTGGCCGCCACCAAGTGACACAAGATCCCAATCCAGTGACTGCCCATTGATCTGAAGCCCTTCTTCACCTGGCTGGACGTCAAACGATTTGCCGTCAAATTGCGCATTGTACATAGTATCAAAAATAACAGGTGTTGACATGGTTTGATTTAAAATTGTCAAATTTGTTTCTCAACGTCAGGTATCCCCGACAAACCACGTGAACTGGACTCATCTTCTCTCTTCGACCCGAATCGGTCAAAAGCCATCGGCGTCTGAAAACTCCCGCAGTGCTTTTGAGCAGGATTACGATCGCATCATTTTTTCCCACCCTTTTCGCCGCCTGCAGGACAAAACTCAGGTACATCCATTGCCAGAGGATGACTTCGTACACACACGTCTCACGCACAGCCTGGAAGTCTCGAGCGTTGGACGTTCGCTAGGCAAACGGGTTGGAGAGGTCATCCTCCAACGCCACGCAGACCTCAGGAGTCAGTTTTCCCTTTTTGACTTCGGCGCGGTGGTGGCAGCGGCCTCACTGGCGCACGATGTTGGCAACCCTCCTTTTGGTCACGCAGGCGAAGATGCCTTGTCCGATTATTTCATCAAACATCCCGCTATCTGTGAGCAAGTAACACCTGCACAGTGGCAGGATCTGATTTCCTTCGAAGGAAATGCGCAAGGGTTCCGTATACTCAACCAATACAGTTACGGACTCAAGCTGACAATGGCCACGCTGGGTGCGTTTACGAAATATCCCTGTCCAGCTTTGTTTCCCGGGCGTGACCCCAAGCGGAAGAGTCAACGGAAATACGGATACTTTGATAGTGAGAGAGCCCTATTTACAGAAGTTGCCACCAATCTGGAACTGCCAATGGCAGGAACGGGTGTCTGGAGCCGCCACCCACTGGCTTTTCTTGTGGAGGCAGCCGATGACATTTGTTACAGCATTATTGATCTGGAAGACGGATGCAGTCTTGGCCTCGTTACGTTCGACGAGACGGTTGAACTGCTCTCTCCAATTCTTGGAAGCAAGCTGGATCGTTCCAAACTTTTCAAAGATGAAGGACTCCAGCGCAAACTCGGAATGTTGCGCGCCATGGCCATCGGTGAACTGATTGATGCTTGCACAATCATCTTCCTCGACAATGAAACTGCTGCCCTCGACGGGACATTTGACGGTGCTTTGACCGACTTGAGCGAGTTTCGGGGGGCGTTAAAAAACATCAGCATGCTTTCCGTGGAGCGAATCTATAGGGCCACACAGGTCGTCGAGATCGAGGCGGCCGGCCATGAAGTGCTTCCCGGTCTCCTGGAGGAATTTATCGCTGCAGGAGAGGTGTTACGACGGAATGAAAATTCAAGGAAGTATCAGAATCTTGGACTGCTCTTCCCTCCAGAACTCAGGGCTGCCGTGAAGCTGGCGCCGGATAACTATGCGCTATACAGGCTGATCATTGATTTTGTATCAGGCCTGACAGACAAGCATGCCCTGAATCTGTACCGCAAGATCAAGGGCATGGCGCTTCAATAGCCATAGCCTGTCCCAGACGGCCTTAGGACGTCGGAAAGGGTACCCGGAAGGCGCGAAAACTGCCAAAATTGAGTTAGTTTTGCCCCTCAATTTACACGCCGGATGTGGTCCCGTATTGCCGATAGTATTATTCGATTCCGTCTCCCGCTCATGATCGGGATTGTCGTGATCACGGCGATCATGGGATATTATGCCTCGCGGGTCGAAATGAGCTATGACTTCGGTCGGGCCGTCCCCCCCAATGACCCGGAGATGGTCTTTCTGACAAAATTCCGTCAGCAGTTTGGGGAAGACGGTAACATGGTTGCTGTAGGACTGCGCGACAGCGCTGTATTTCAGCTAACAAACTTTGAACAACTGCGCGACCTTAGCCTGAAGCTGCGGGCAATCGAAGGTGTCAATGAGGTGCTCTCACTGCCGCGAATGAAGATCATTCAAAAGGACACGGCGCTGCAGCGCTTTTATCTGGAATTCCTTTTTCCGGACACACTGAAGTCGCAAGTCCATCTTGACAGTCTTCTTCGGGTTGCACAAAATCAGAAATTCTACGCAGGTCAGCTCGTCAATGCAGGTAACGGTGCAACGATGATGCTGATCTCCATCGACAAGGAATATGCAAACTCTGCCAAGCGCGTCAAGCTCACGCAAGACCTTCAGGCGGCAGGAGAGGAGTTTCAATCGAAAACCGGAATCGATCTGAAATTTGCTGGTCTCCCGTTTATACGTGCCGTGGTAGCAGAGCAGGTGCGTAAGGAACTTTCCCTTTTTCTTTACTTGTCGGCATTGGTGACCGGCACAATCATGCTGATCTTTTTCCGTTCCTTCCGGGCCGTAATTTTCTCGATGATCATGATAGGTGTTCTGGTGATTTGGACCTTGGGAACCATTACGCTGCTTGGCTTCAAAATCACCCTGCTCAGCGGTTTGATTCCGCCCGTCATTGTAACCATTGGGATCACCAACGCGATTTATCTTTTGAACAAGTACCATGTTGAGTATGCGAAGCAGAAGAACAAGATGGAAGCCATCCGCGTTGTTGTCCAGAAAATGGGTCTGGCCACCTTTCTGACCAACCTTACTGTGGCCATTGGCTTTCTGACACTGCTCTCCACCGACATTCTGGTCCTGCGCGAGTTTGGCATCGTTGCCGGTATCAATATTCTTGCTCTGTTTTTTGTGAGCTTGGTAATGATCCCCGGAATTTTATCATGGTTGCCGGAGCCTTCGTCCAAGCATTTGAGTCATTTGAATTTCAGGATACTTGGTGCATTCGTGAGCGGTGTCGATTTGCTGGTGCACCGACATCGATCCTGGATTTATGCCGCAACCTTTCTGGTTACCTTATTTGCCGCTCTGGGCATGTTGCGGCTACACTCCGTTTCATTCATGGTTGATGATATTCCGGAGGAGAGCACTATCAAGAAGGACCTTCATTTCTTTGAGGCGAATTTTAGCGGCGTAATGCCCCTGGAAATTGTCGTTGACATTAATAGTAAGCGCAAGCGGCAGCTTCTGGATGTGAAGAACCTGGAGGCTATCGACCGGTTTGAACAGTCGTTGGATTCCATCACAGTGACTTCCCGACCGGTTTCCATCATAAGCCTCGTAAAGGCTGCCAAGCAGGGATTTTACAACAATAATCCCGATCGCTATTCCTTGCCGACCAAAACGGAGTCGGGGTTTATTCTTCGGTATATGAAGGGTCAGTCGGACAGCAGCGGACTGGTGAAGTCTTTTGTTGATTCGTCATTCAACAAGATGCGGATATCCATGCAGATGGCCGATGTTGGATCTGTCCGTATGGATTCATTGATCAACACCATCATTCAGCCAAAAGCCGATGCGCTGGTGGCTGAACTTCAGGGAAACATGAAATCGGACAAAGATTCTGTTTCTGTGGCTGTCACTGGTACTTCGAAGATCTTCATCAAGGGAAACAAGTTTCTCATCAACAACCTGACGGAAAGTCTGGTGCTGGCGTTTATTCTTATCACGCTTTCCATGGCATTCCTCTTTGCGAATGCACGCATGATCCTCATCTCTCTTATCCCAAACCTGATCGCCATGATGATCACGGCGGGGTTGATGGGGTATCTTGATATTCCATTGAAGGCCAGTACAGCATTGATCTTCAGCATTACCTTTGGAATTTCCGTAGACAATTCCATTCGCTTTCTGGCCAAGTATCGTCAGGAACTTCTTTCTGGAGGGTTCTTTGTGCCTCGGGCCGTCAGTGAAAGTATTTTGGAGACTGGCAAGAGCATCATATACACATCGGTGGCTTTGTTTGCCGGCTTCATCATCTTTGCCTTTTCCGATTTTGGAGGAACGATCGCCCTTGGTATCCTGACGTCGACCACCTTGTTGATTTCCATGTTCACCAACCTCATCCTTCTCCCTGCGCTGATCATGACGTTTGACAAGCCGAACAAGGAATCGCAGAAGCGTCTCATCGACGATTTCGATTCCAGTTTCTACGGTGAAGACGAGGACGAAGAGATTGACCTCAGCAAGATCAGGATCCATGACCGGGTGGGAGCAGCTGAGTAACACCCGAAGAAATTCAAAAGAATCTTTTGCCAACGAAGTCGAGCAATGAGTGCGAAATACAATGATGATAAGGAATTAAACGTCAGTACTGTTGCTGCCGGAATTCTGGCGTTTTGGAAGCGGGAGAGGATATTCGAACAATCCATTTCGAACCGCGAAGGCGCCCCTTCCTTTACGTTTTATGAGGGACCACCATCGGCTAACGGAACACCGGGCATTCACCACGTGATGGCCCGCACCGTGAAAGATATTTTCTGCCGGTTTAAGACGTTGCAGGGTTATCAGGTGAAACGCAAGGGAGGTTGGGACACACACGGATTGCCGGTTGAGCTTCAGGTGGAGAAGGAACTGGGCATCACCAAAGACGACATCGGAAGAAAGATCAGCATCGCGGATTACAACCGTAAGTGCCGGGAAACGGTGATGAAGTACAAGGATCAGTGGGACGACCTCACAGAAAGGATGGGGTATTGGGTGGACCTGCAACATCCATACATTACCTACAACAACGAGTACGTGGAGACCCTCTGGTGGATCCTGAAGAAGTTCTATGAGAAGGGACTCCTTTACAAGGGCTACACCATTCAGCCATATTCACCTTCCGATGGCACCGGTCTAAGCTCGCACGAGTTGAACCAGCCGGGATGTTACAAGGATGTGAAGGATACATCAGTGGTCGCACAATTCAAGGTCGTGCGAAATCCGAAATCCGAATTCCTATTCAAAAATGGTTTTGATGGTCCTGATGACAAGAATACTCCTCTGTACATTCTAGCCTGGACGACTACACCGTGGACATTACCTTCAAATACCGCGTTGGTAATTAACAAGGACATAGTTTATACAAGAGTGTATACTCGGAATCGATATACCGACCAGATCCAACTTGTTGTACTTGCAAAGGATCGTTACGACTCTTATTTCATGAAGCCCTCAGTTCCCGGGGAACCTCTTCTCAAGCCGGGTCCGCGAGATGTAGATATGTTTAGTGAGGACCGGGTTCTGGAATTTAAAGGAAGGGATTTGGTTGGAATTGAATATGAGCAATTAATGCCCTATCTCAAGCCATTAGCTAGTGGTGACAAGGCCTTCAAGGTAATTGCTGGTGATTTTGTGACCACAGAAGACGGTACCGGCGTTGTTCATGCATCGCCTACTTTTGGTGCAGATGACTTCCGTGTTTGCAAACAGCATGGCATTCCCCCGTTGACAATTCTCGATGAGACAGGCAATGAGGTGCCCACGGTCGATCGTAAAGGGAAATTTGTAAGGGAAATCAGCAAGAGATTGATGGGTGGCATTGCGCAATACAAAATCAAGACCCACAAGCCGCTGGACGAAAATGATTTTTACGTCAAGAACTACACCGATGAAGATGAGACCAACCCGGATTACAAAAGCACAGACGTCATCATTTCTATCATTCTGAAGGAAGAGAACAAAGCATTTAAAGTCGAGAAATACGAGCATACGTATCCGCACTCCTGGCGCACAGACAAGCCGGTACTTTACTACCCACTGGATGCATGGTTCATTCGCACCACGGCACTCAAAGATCGGATGGTTGAACTCAACAAAACAATCAACTGGAAGCCAGAGTCAACGGGCACCGGCCGCTTTGGCAACTGGCTTGAGAATCTTGTGGACTGGAATCTCTCGAGGTCACGGTTTTGGGGTACTCCGCTACCCATTTGGCGCACCAAGGATGGCAAGGAGGAAATTTGCATTGGCTCACTGGAGGAATTGAAGGCCGAAGCAGCTAAGGCAGACCTTGCGGGAATTGCCTCGGGAATAAAGGCCTCTGATCCACAGTTCGATCTGCATCGTCCCTTTGTCGATGAAATTGTACTTGTCAGCAAGTCCGGCAAGCCGATGTATCGGGAGGCAGACCTCATCGACGTCTGGTTTGACTCAGGCGCGATGCCATACGCACAATGGGGACTGGACCCTGCAAAACTAAAGAGCAATCACCCACAACCCTTCCGTTCAGGCTTTGATGGCGCATTCCCTGCCGACTATATTGCCGAAGGCGTGGACCAGACACGTGGATG
Organism: uncultured Ohtaekwangia sp.; assembly: GCA_964392375.1. Classification (GTDB taxonomy): domain Bacteria; phylum Bacteroidota; class Bacteroidia; order Cytophagales; family Cyclobacteriaceae; genus ELB16-189. The sequence continues at coordinate 20,364 of CAYMPU010000010.1, forward strand.
GTTCTTCACGTTGCATGCCATTGCAGCGCTGTTGTATGAGAGCGTTGCCTTCAAGAATGTGATCTCCAATGGCCTTGTTCTCGATAAAGACGGCAACAAGATGTCGAAGCGGAAAGGTAATGTTGTCGATCCGTTCAGTACGATACAAAAATTTGGGCCCGATGTGGTGCGATGGTACATGATCGAGAACGCGCCGCCGTGGGACAACCTTAAGTTCGACATGAACGGCCTGGCGGAGACGCAGCGCCGCTTCTTTGGCACATTGATGAATACGTATTCATTCTTCGCGCTTTACGCGAATATCGACGGCTTTACCAAAGACGAATCTGACGTGGTGCCCTATGAGAAGCTCTCCACGTTGGACCGCTGGATAATTTCCAGACTTCAGTCACTGATTATCGAAGTTACTGCGGCTTACGAGGCCTACGAGCCCACGATAGCGGCACGGTCGATTCAGGAATTTGTCAACGATCACCTTTCCAACTGGTATGTTCGTCTAAACCGCAAGCGTTTCTGGCAACCGTTGACTCGGGGCGAGCTTTCGCAAGACAAAAAGGCTGCCTATGAGACCCTTTACGAATGCCTTATGGTCGTGGGTCAGCTGATGTCGCCGATTGCACCGTTTTATGCGGAGCATCTCTATAAGAGCCTGACGGATAATATCCGTGAAAAGGCCAAAAAGTTAAATAGTCCCCTGCAGTTTGCCTCAATCCATCACACCACCCTCGTGTCTGCCGAAAAGAAGCGGATGGATGCTGCGTTGGAGTTGTCCATGGGCTACGCACAGACGATTTGTTCTCTCGTCCACTCGATCCGAAAAAATAGCAAGATCAAAGTACGTACGCCGCTACAGAAAATCCTGCTCCCCGTGCTGGATGCCTCATTCGCCGGATCGGTAAAGAGTGTGGAAGAAATCATTAAGTCGGAAGTGAACGTGAAGTCGATCGAATACATCGATGATGCATCAGGGCTTCTTGTGAAAAAAGTGAAGCCAAACTTTGCGAAATTGGGCAAGCAGTATGGCCCTCGCATGAAGGAGGCCTCCGCGGTGATACAGTCACTTTCAAAAGATGAGATTGGCCAGCTAGAGAAAACAGGGGCCTTGAACAAATCCGGTTTTGAACTTGTTTCAGAAGATGTACTCATAAGTTCGGAGGATATCCCTGGATGGTCTGTCGCCAATGATGGATCCATTACCGTTGCCCTCGATATTCAGGTCACCGATGAACTTAAGCAAGAAGGGATTGCCCGTGACTTTGTGAACCGCGTACAAAATCTGCGGAAGGAAGGGGGCTTGGAGGTACTTGACAGGATTACCATTGACGTTGAAAGCCGTGATGCAGATGAGCACGTTATCCGCGCCATTCGCACATTTTCCGACTATATCACAAGAGAAACGCAAGCGCTCAAACTGGATATACGTGAGGGAGTCTCTGGTGGCATGGATGTGGATATGGATGAGTTTATATTGAAGGTGCGAATTGCAAAAGGGTAGAGACCCAATATGTCTAACGAATTCGAATGAAAGGGATCAGGTATTTTTTAATCGCTCTCGGTGTAATTCTTCTGGATCAGTCCAGCAAGTTGCTGGTTCATCGCTACATGGAACTGCATCAGGAGGTGAATGTGCTTGGCGAGTGGTTCAAGCTCCATTACCTGCTGAATCCGGGCATGGCGTTCGGCATTCGTTGGGAGAATGAGTTCGGAAAGCTGGCGTTGACAGTTTTTCGTATCGTCGCGATGGTAGGCATTGGATTTTTTCTCGCGCGCTCTGTCCGGCAGGCAGCCAATCGTGGATTTCTTGTTTGCCTAGGATTGATTCTGGGGGGCGCCATCGGAAATGTTGTCGACAGTACATTCTATGGTGTTTTTTTGCAGAACGCCCCGTTTGATTCACCCACACCGTGGTTTCACGGACAGGTCATCGACATGCTCTTCTTCCCGATTGTAGAGTTCTATTGGCCGTCATGGGTTCCGCTATTCGGTGGTGATTATTTTCTCTTCTTTAGCCCTGTCTTCAACATTGCCGACTCAGCCATTTTCCTTGGCGTGTTGTTCATATTGATTTTTCAGAAATCGTTCTTCAAGCCTAAGGATGCTGTGACACCCGAGCAGCCGTTGGGTGAGGGAATTCTTTCCGGGCAAAGCAGTGCTCCCGAAGCATCGGGTGATGGACCTTCGCAACCTCAATCTGTTTAGATGGCCGAGCAACTGCATATTGCCCAATCCTCAAACAAGAAGGAAAGATACGATCTCCTCATCCCTCAGATCGAGGCTTTGGTATCCGGAGAGACTGATCTGGTCGCAAACTTGTCGAACATCGCTGCTGCATTGCGACAGACCATGAATTTTTTCTGGGTAGGATTTTACCTCGTTAAGGATAATCAGCTTGTCCTTGGGCCATTCCAAGGCCCGATCGCCTGCACCCGTATTGATTTTGGCAGAGGCGTGTGCGGAACTTGCTGGAAAAAGGAGCGCGTTATTCTCGTACCTGATGTTGAGCAGTTTCCTGGACATATTGCTTGCAGCTCGGACTCAAAATCAGAGATTGTCCTTCCGGTCCTGTGCGATGGTAAAGTCGCCATGGTTCTCGACGTTGACAGCGACCGGTTGAATGATTTTGATGCTTCGGATGAGGCAGGATTGAAAGCTATTGTGCGGATCATCGAAGGCCTGATGTAGGACTCGCATAGGCGTCGCGATGCGAATGGTCTACGGGGCATCTGGGCACTTCGATAGCTTTTCCTTACCTTTGTAAAACCCTTAATGCGTGGTCAGGAAGTTTTTTCCGCATGACAAGAACTATCTCCTCGAAGCGTCTCAACTTCGGGTACGCGACCGTCTCCTTACGATTTTGATTGACCAGGCTGTGGCCACCTATCAACGAGTGCATAACCCACTTGGCCTCAACGATGCTTTTAGTGAGAGAATAGCAGGCTATTACCCAACCAGTCTGAATTCTTTATATGACTTCTATGAGAAGCTCGCCGGAATCTACCGCTTTAAGTATGGTGAAAACCAGCTAGCCTTCCTTTGGGATGGTCGCGATCATGGCGATAAGTATGAAATGGACTGGTCATTAACCTTTGACAAATGGACCTTCCAATTGTGCCGTGAAATGCAGTTTGCGCAGGCTGTCCTGGACCTTACTGTTTTCTTGCCCGAAAAGGGGTCCATTGTACCACTTGCTGAAAACCGGATGAATGCTGTAATGCTTGACCGCTTTGAAGTCAGGATCTACAAACAGCGCGGGATCCTGCAAATGCGCGTGGCCGGGTAGTAATTTCCACAGTACGGTTTCTCTTGATGCGGTTTTAACTACCGGTCAAATTCTTATATTTGATTGGAAACCCCTAAACCGCCATGAGAAAGTTATTTGTAATCGGCAGTATCGTACTCACCACACTCCTGATCTTGTGGTCGTATTTTTGGATCGATGTCTTATTTCTCTTTGTGATTGTAGGACCCATTATCGTGATGGGCATTGTAGACATCATACAAACCCGCCAATCGATCCGTATTAATTTTCCTGTCGTTGGCCGGCTTAGGTATGTTTTTGAAGATCTCCGCCCCAAGATTCAGCAGTATTTTGTGGAATCAGACACTGACGGTGCGCCCATCAACCGAAATGAGCGCTCAGTGATTTATCAGCGAGCCAAAAAGCAAATCGACACGATCCCATTTGGTACGCAACTCGATGTTTATGCGGAGGGCTATGAATGGATTACCCACTCGATTGCCCCGAAGGACTTCCACCATCTGGATCATAATCCTAAGATCCAGTTCGGCGGAACGGAGTGCAAGCAACCCTATGCCATGAGCGTATTGAATGTATCAGCGATGAGTTTTGGTTCGCTGAGCAAGAATGCGATTCTTTCATTAAACGCGGGTGCACGGATTGGTGGATTTGCCCATAATACCGGTGAAGGCGGCCTTAGTCCATACCACCTTGAGCCCGGAGGTGATGTTATATGGCAGATAGGGACCGGTTATTTCGGTGCCCGAACGGAAGATGGCAGATTCTCGGATGATGCTTACGCCAAGAATGCGACGCGTCCGAGCGTTAAGATGATCGAGATAAAGCTTTCACAGGGAGCCAAACCTGGCCACGGAGGGATTCTTCCGGCAAAGAAGAATACACCGGAGATTGCGGCGATTCGTCTTGTCAAACCGGGAACGACGGTTTTTTCACCTCCCTTCCATAGTGCCTTCAGTACGCCGATTGAGTTGTTGATGTTTGTTAAACGCCTCCGTGAATTGTCGGGAGGCAAGCCGGTTGGGTTCAAACTTTGTGTGGGCCGTAAGAGCGAGTTTCTCTCCATCTGCAAGGCCATGATCAAAACAAAAATTTATCCCGACTTCATTACCATTGACGGTGGCGAAGGCGGGACTGGTGCTGCGCCACCTGAGTTCACAAACTTTGTCGGCATGCCACTGCTCGACGCGTTGGCTTTTGTAGACAATTCGCTCCGTGGATTTGGCATTCGAAGGGAAATGAAACTCATTGCTTCGGGCAAGGTGCTTACAGGTTTCCACATCCTTCGTGCCATGGCTCTTGGAGCCGACACGTGCAACTGTGCGCGTGCCATGATGATGGCCCTGGGCTGCATTCAGGCGCTAGAGTGCAACAAGAATACTTGCCCTACCGGTGTTGCTACTCAGGACCCCTATTACATGAAGGGTTTAGTCGTTGAAGACAAGAAAGTACGGGTTGCCAATTTTCACAAAAACACAGTCGAGAGTTTTGTCGAACTGATGGGCGCCATGGGCATTGACAACCCGGAAAACATCAATCGCACGCATGTCTACCGCCGCGTTTTCATGAACATGGTAAAAACGTATGAAGAGATCTACCCGACCATCCCAGAAGGTTGCCTTCTCGATGGCGGGGATGTACCGTTTGACTTCGAGGGCTATTTGAAGAAGGCCTCCGCTGAAGCCTTTGAGGTAGCCTGACTTCTGCTAGGAGTATCAAGTGTTAAGAAAGATCGCCTAGCCGATCTTTTTCTTTTTGGTTTCCAATTCAAGGGTCACCAGGCGTGTGATCATGATGGCCGGATATAGCTGCCCAATAAGCCCTTCAATCATCACCAAGGATTTCGCACCCAGATTAACTGCTGTGATGTCACCATAGCCAAGAGTGGTGAGTGTGACATAGCTGAAATACACAAAGCGTGAATAGTAGGACTCACTATCCTGCTGGAGCATGGGCATGATAAACGCGTTGGCGTCCAATAAAAAAATGAGGTGAAACGACTTGGAGAACACCAAGCCTACCAGGAGGTATGTCGTGATGGCTCCCTGAATCCGGTGGAACGTGATGTCTCCCGCTTTGAAGATATGCCAAATGACAAATGTGGCAAGTGCTGTAAGGAAGAGAATCGAACAGATATCATCAAGAATGTCAATGGACAATGTCGTTGGATAAAGAATGGAGAGCCAGCGGATGATGAATGAAGTGATGGCCAGAATGATAATAGAGACTTTGGCTTTTAGGGTGGCCCCCATGGAGAATACGCCGGAAACCAAAATCATGGAGTAGATTATGGAATGGGAGATTTCCCCAATGCGTGAGTGTGTGAAGGGAACCAGAACGAATGTGCTGATCACGATATACGCAAACAAGGCCGTCAGACTCCTGTCCGTAGTCCAGAAATCAGCATTCTTATGAAGGAGTGTTCGCAGAGTCACTGGCGCAGAATAGTGAACCCAACATAGCCTTTCGGGGCGGCTTCTTCTATGACAAACGTCACCACCTGAGCCTGCATCGGCCCTATTTTGCACCATGCAGCGAAGGCTTCAAGAGGTCCGCGCTCGCCTTCAGCTTCGACATATACGCTGCCATCAGGCTCATTGCGCACTATGCCGTTGAGCCCCAACTGATCTGCAATTTCTTTGGTCGATGCTCTAAAAAAGACACCCTGTACCTTGCCAGACACACGAATAATGTATCGTTTCACAAAGACACTAGAAGATGTAATCAGTCGTAAGGAACGCTGATTCCCTATTGCGAAGTATCTGACCGACAAGATGCTTGTTGTCTTCTGTAGTTTTGGCGGCTACCAGTGTACGGATGGAAAACACGCGAAGTGCATCTGCCACCGACAAGGTTCCCTCTGCGGAATCTTTTCTCCCGTTGAAGGGAAAGGAATCGGGCCCGCGTTGACACTGGGTGTTTAGGTTGATTCGGCCTACCTGGTTGGAGAAGTCATCGATATAATAGGCCATCTTCCTTGAATCTTTGCCAAACAAACTTAACTGCTGGCCGAAGTGAGAGTTGAGCACATATTTCACGGGCTCATCATCAGTTTCAAAAGGCACGATGGGAATCACAGGACCGAACTGTTCCTCACTATAGATGCGCATTTTGTTGTTTACCGGATAGAGCACAGTGGGATGGAAAAAGGTACGGTCGACCACTCCTCCACCAGGATTCATGATGGATGCACCTTGTTTTAGGGCATCATCCACCAATCCCTTCAAGTAATCGGTTTTACCTGGCTCGGGCAATGGTGTTAGCGAGACTCCGGCCTCCCAAGGCATACCCGGTTTGAGTTTAGCAACGGCAGCGCAGAATTTCTTTATGAACTCATCGACAATTGATTTGTGAACGAAGAGGATCTTGAGTGCCGTGCATCGTTGACCGTTGAACGACAGTGTACCCGTAACACATTCGGCAACGGCATTGTCCATATCTGCATCGGGAAGAATAATGGCTGGGTTTTTTGCGTCCAGTCCAAGAATGCCCTTCATTCGGTGAGGCTTCGGGTGTAGTTTCTTCAAGTCATTGGCTCCTTTGTTGGTGCCAATGAATGCAAACACATCGAGCTTGCCGGTTTCCATAAGAGCGCCAACGGTCTCCCGGCCACGGCCATAAATAATGTTGATCACTCCGGGAGGAAAGCAGTCGCGGAATGCCTCCAGCAAAGGGCGGATGAGCAGCACGCCATACTTGGCCGGCTTGAACACAACGGTGTTGCCCATAATTAAGGCGGGAAAGAGCGTGGTAAAGGTTTCGTTAAGTGGGTAGTTATAAGGTCCCATGCAAAGTGCAACACCCAGTGGTACGCGTCGTATCTGCCCCATGATCCCCTGCTCCTCAATGAATCGTGATGAATTTCGATCAAGTTCCTTTAGCGCGCGGATGGTATCCAGAATGTAATCGCAAGTGCGATCGAATTCCTTCTCGGAGTCTTTCAGCGTCTTGCCGATCTCCCACATCAGAAGATTAACAACGACGGACCGTTGTTCGCGCATCCTGACGAGGAACCGCTCTACATGTTCAATTCGCTCAATAACGGTCATCCGGGGCCATCTACCGTGACCCAGATCATAAGCGGCGACAGCTGCGTCCAAAGCCTGGAGTGCTTCTTTTGATGTAAGCAGTGGCGTACTGCCGATAATCTTTTGAACGTGTCCTGCCGGGACGGTTTTGACAAATACCGGACTGGCTACGGGATTCAGGTCTCCCTCCCAGAGGCGAAGTTCGCCATTGATCAGGTACTCGCGCTGCTCAATGAACGCCCCAAGGCGGACGGAAGCAGGAATTGAATCCTCCGAAGGAAAAAAATCTTGATTCATGAAAAGCGATTTTGGTTCAGCATTATGGGTTCATCATGGAAACGGCCGAGGAGGTGCCAATGCGGTCTGCCCCGGCATCGATGAGTTGAATGGCTTGATCGCGTGTCTTGATTCCGCCGGAGGCTTTCACTCTAACCGCCGGAGGCAATACGGACCGCATCAATCGAATATGTTCTACTTTGGCGCCGGACGGGGCGAATCCCGTACTGGTTTTCAGAAAATCTGCTCCAGCGTCAGCACACAAAAGGCAGCCTTCTTTGATTTCTTCTTCGGAGAGGTGCGCCGTCTCGATAATCACTTTGAGCAGGATGTTGTTTTCATGGCACGTTTTCGCACATTTAGCAATCTCAATTTTCACCCACGGCATTCCGGTTTTGAACGCGCTGAGATTCCACACAACATCCACTTCGCCTGCGCCGTTATCTATACCTCTTTTGATTTCGTCGATTTTTGTTTCGGTCATATTGTAGCCAAGCGGGAAGCCAGCTACGGTGACTACGGTGATGGGATCTTTTCCGACTTCACGTTTCGCCCGTTGCACCCAGAAAGGAGGAACACAAACTCCAAAGAATTGAAACTGTCGCGCTTCATCCACCAGGCGATCAATTGCTTCGATTGTGAGCGTCGGGCTTAGCGCGGTGTGTTCAATGTGACGGGCCAGGTCCATCCACGATATTACGAAAATTCGGGGATTTCGAGTCTGGCGATTTGGTCATGGATTTTGGGTATTGCCTCAGATTCCAGAATGTATTCATTCTGGTAATCCGAAACTGATGACCCGTTCAATGCCGTATACCACACTCCCGGCAGTACCTCATCTTATGCGGAGGCCTTTTCTTGGGAATTTTTTTGTGTCCGAGATGCCGATGGTCGCTAAATTGTGGACGGGACAGATACTTTAGAATTCTTTGCTTTTCCTTCGCGGCCTGCTCAACGCGTTCATAGAATTCATACTGTGCAGTGTGTTGGACCTTTCGCTTTTTCTTTTTGACCGTCTTCGCGTGACTTGGACTGTGCACCTCTTGTTTTGTTCCCGGCTCCCGGGAAGTGGGAAATTGGGATTGTGCGCATGTTGTTATGGTGGCGGCAAAGAAAGTAGCCAATAGACCGAAAAACCGTAGGTGATTTATCATTCTTGATGAACGACCATGTCGATGGAAAATTGTGCAGTGATGGCCATAGATAGAGCCACGCAAATGTGTCTACCAGCCGGTGTGAGCTGCGGCTAGCGGCAGTAGCTATTCAAATACTCTTTGCTTCGCTCATCGTCTGTTGTCGGCGAAACACCCATGGGGGAGTAGGATCACTTTCCTTCCAGAGGCCAATGTTTTTCTGACGAGCCTCTTCTTTTAGGGCTTCAAGTACTGGGTCTGTAGATTTCTCTGATGTCCACGCAAGCCCGGCCTTTACAAGTTCGTGTCGTGGATCCGGGGCACCCTCCATCGTGATTTCTCCAAGGCGGTTGCCATGCCTATCCTTACCGTGAATGATGATCGTAACCGGTTTCTTTAACAGAAGTTGTTCGAGCATTTTCTTAGACTGCGTTGCGTATTCCTGCCCTGGCTCTGGACTGTCAATGCCATGCAAGAGAATCTTGTACATCTCATGATCCCAGGACTCGATCATTATGGTATTGCCATCAACTACCTCCCGAACCATTGCGTGAATTTTATCCTGAGCCAAGGTCGGTATTTCGGCTGCAGCAAGGGAAATCATAATCAACAACACACCTTTCATATCACTGTCTTTGATGATCCAAAGATCAAACAGTCTATGCGGCTATGCCTTTCCGGATAGCAGTCCTTCTATCGTATGTAAGGTTTTGGGTCATGATGGAAGAATTCCCTCCCTTATTCACTTCAATGTTGAATATTCAGCCAGAAGCCTTGAAGTACTCCTTGAGCAGTATTTCCAAAATCCCTTGATGCTTTCATGATGCACCAAATCTCAACCAATGATGAATCGGATGATGAAGTAGGCCAACAGGCTGCCCACCACAAGGATACCAAAAACCCTTGCACGATGGTGATAGAATTTGTACGGAAACATGCTCATGACCCTATGGATTTACCTGCGATCAAGTCGCGTAGACATAGATCGGCCAATTATTCATGTAGGATGGACGTTTGTCGACCAGCGACGGACAGGGACTTTGGGTTGTCGGGAAAGAGGGATGAGTAAACGGTTACTCCGTCAGAAATGAATTAATAAGGAAGGCCTTAACACACCAAACAGCCGGGAAATAAACAACGCACTGCTGGCCGAGCAGGTAAGTAGAGACTACTTAATCGGGACTCTTACAAATGTATTACCTCTCCATACGCCGCTGCGGCAGCTTCCATGATCGCCTCGCTCATGGTAGGGTGCGGGTGAATGGACTTGATAATCTCATGACCCGTGGTCTCCAACTTGCGAGCGACCACCACTTCAGCGATCATCTCAGTGACATTGGCTCCGATGAAGTGGGCCCCCAGCCATTCGCCATACTTGGCGTCAAAGATGACTTTCACGAAACCGTCAGCGGCACCTGCGGCCTTCGCCTTGCCCGATGCTGAAAACGGAAACTTGCCCACCTTCACTTGATAGCCAGCCTTCTTGGCCGCTTCTTCGGTGAAACCCACGGAAGCGATTTCCGGGGAGCAATAGGTGCAGCCAGGAATGTTGTTGTAATTGATCGGTTCCGGTTTCTTGCCAGCAATGTTTTCCACGCAAACAATACCTTCTGCAGACGCCACATGCGCTAATGCCGGTCCACGTGTGATATCACCGATGGCATAGATGCCGTTGACATTGGTCTTTCCAAAGTCATCAACAACCACTTTGCCTTTGTCGGTCTTTACGCCAACATCTTCGAGGCCAATATTTTCCAGATTGGTGGTTACACCAACAGCAGAAAGTACGATATCTGTTTCAATCTTGATTTCACCTGTGGGCGTTTTGACGGTAGCTATACAACCTGCACCACTTGTGTCCACTTTTGTTACCTCTGAATTGACATGAATAGTCATCCCGGCCTTCTTGAATGATTTTTCAAGAGCTTTTGAAACCTCTTCGTCTTCTATGGGTACAATTCTTGGCAAGAACTCAACAATGGTGACCTCAGTGCCGATGGTATTGTAGAAGTAAGCGAATTCAACGCCGATAGCCCCGGAGCCGACCACCAGCATCTTGTGCGGACGTTTGGGCAATACCATGGCTTCCCGGTAACCGATGATTTTCTTTCCGTCGATCTTCATCGCTGGCAATTCCCGGGAACGGCCACCCGTTGCAACGATAATATGTTTCGCTTCGTAGTCAGTTTTCTTGCCCGTGGCGTCTGTGACTTCTACTTTCCCGCCCTTCTTGAGCTTCCCGTGGCCTGCGAGTTGTTCGATCTTGTTCTTCTTAAAAAGGAACTGCACGCCCTTGCTCATGGCAGCGGCCACATCGCGACTGCGCTTTATCATGGCGGTCATGTCGGGGGCGGCTTCTTTTACCGTAATTCCGTAGTCGGCAGCATGTTGTAAATATTCAAATACGTTTGCGCTCTTGAGCAGCGCTTTGGTTGGAATGCATCCCCAGTTAAGGCAGATCCCACCCAGTTCCGCCTTTTCTACAACGGCCACCTTCATGCCCAGTTGTGATGCGCGGATGGCTGCTACATAACCGCCAGGGCCGGAGCCTATTACGATAAGGTCAAAATTTGCCATACAGTCGTTGAAGTTTCGGCCAAAGATAACCGTCAGAGGATCAAATGAAAAACGCTATTTTTGCCCGGATAACTTAATTTTCTGAACCAATAAATCCTTCCCGGAATGAAACTTCTTCAGAATAGAACCGCGTTGATCACCGGCGCATCCAAAGGAATTGGCCGAAGCATCGCCATCCGTTTTGCCGAACAGGGAGCAAACGTTGCATTCACATACTTGTCAAGTGTGGAGCAGGGCCAGGCTCTTGAGGCGGAACTTGCTGCCAAAGGGATCAAAGCCAAAGGTTATCGCTCCGACGCATCCGACTTTGCGCAAGCTGACAAACTGATCGCTGATGTAGTGGCGGAGTTCGGTGCATTGGATATTCTTGTCAACAATGCCGGCATTACCATGGATAACTTGCTGCTTCGGATGACAGAAGATGCCTGGGACAAAATCATTCAAGTGAATCTCAAGAGTTGTTTCAATACCGTGAAGGCAGCGTGCAAGCCTATGATGAAACAGAAGGGGGGTTCGATTATCAATATGACATCAGTCGTCGGCTTGAAAGGCAATGCCGGTCAATCAAACTATGCTGCCTCGAAAGCAGGCATTATTGGATTCACAAAATCCATTGCATTGGAACTGGGTTCACGTGGTATTCGCTCAAACGCCATTGCTCCTGGCTTCATTGAAACGGAAATGACAGGCAAGCTCGACGAAAAGGTTGTTCAGACCTGGCGTGACGCTATTCCATTGAAGCGCGGAGGCAAACCCGACGATGTGGCTGATGCCTGCATCTTCCTCGCATCCGATATGTCCTCGTACATCACGGGTCAGGTGATCCAGGTCGACGGTGGTATGTTAACCTAATGCGTCGTGTCAATGACTTTCAATTCAGTTAACGCCCTGTCCAGGGTGTTACACAGCGTTGACGTGAGTGCCGGTACATGGTCGATATCCTGGTTGTACACCAGCTCTTCAATGAGCGAGGCCTCTTTTCGGGATTGTTCCATTCCGATCATCGATAAAGAAGACTTGATTCGATGAACGGACTCTGCAAGTTTTATCCAGTTCCTTCCTTCGAGATGTTCCCTGATGGTTTTGATGCTTTCAGGGAAACTTGTCACCATGGCCCTAACCATGGTCCGCACGAAGTCTGCATCCGTTCGTGAGGCATCCTCAAGATATTTCAGATTGACCGTAGTGCCATTGCCTTCTTTTCTGGCATGCAGAGCGGTTTCGCGCGGCTTGAATTTTTGTATGCGTGTGAGCAACTGTTCAGGTGTAAAAGGCTTTGAAATACATGCATTCATGCCTGCCTGCAGACACTTGTCGATATCTTTTGCTGATGCATTGGCCGTAAGGGCAAGGATGGGGGTCTGACTGGCGGGCGGATTGCCCCTCCGAATGGTACGCGTGGCCTCATAACCGTCCATCACAGGCATCTGCACATCCATCAGGATCAGGTCAAATGAGTGTTTAGCCAGTTTGTCCAGCGCCACTTGACCGTTTTCTGCAACCTCCACAGTGCAATTCCATTTCCGAAGCAATGTGCCCGCATAGAGCTGATTGATTTCGTTGTCTTCCACCAGCAATACAGCCATGGGCTCGAACTTCAGAATCTCTTTTAATGTGGTTTCACTCTTTTGCGCTGATTTTTTTTGCCTGCGTGATGGAGGCGCCAGGGGCAAGGGGAGTGATACCGTGAACGTTGAGCCCTTATCGGGTTTGCTAGTGACAGATATTTTCCCTTTTTGAATCTTCACCAATTGACGTGCGATGGTGAGCCCCAGCCCCGTGCCTCCATACTGCCGGGTGATGCTGGCATCGGCTTGAGTGAAACTTTCGAAAATGGATTTGAGTTTATCGGTTGGAATCCCGATGCCGGTATCCTCAACATCGAATCGGATATGATGCACTTGACCATTCTTTTTGTCAAGTTGGCAACGAACGGTAATTTTTCCTTTGTGTGTAAATTTCAGCGCATTGCTGATCAGGTTGGTCAGGATTTGATTGATCCGAACCGGGTCACCCAGAAAATTCTTGTCCGCATCCGGATGAATTTCTAGTCGAAGAAAAATGCCCTTCTCGCGCGCCTGCATTTCATAGGTGTTGATAAGCGTTTCGAGAAGATGCTTGAGGTTAAAGGCAATGTGCTCATAATGCATTTTGCCTGATTCAATAGAGGCAAGGTCAAGGATATCATTGATGATGACCTTCAGGTTCTCGGCTGCCGTTCGAATGGCAGTGAGGTATGTATGTTGTTCCTCCGCCGTAGGACTTTGCCCTAGCAATGTTGTCATCCCGACGATGCCATTGATAGGTGTTCGGATTTCATGGCTGATGTTTGCCAGAAATAGGTCCTTTGCTTTTTGCGCCTGAATCAGTTCCTCCGCAATCTTCTTCCGCTGGGTGATATCCCGGCAGTCAAGGATTAGCGCCTTGAGCCCTTCCTTGTGACGGAGGTTAATTGTATTGTATTCGAAATGACGGCGCTCGCCAGACTTCGTAACAAACTGAAACTCGATAGCTTCCGAGAACTTCTTCTGGCAACACTTTTGGAAAGACTTGAGAAGGGCGGGAACTGTTTCAGCTGGAAGAAAATCAAAGAAAAGCCTCCCATTCAGGCTCCCCGGGCGATATCCAAGTTCCCGAATGGATCTGTTGTGGTAAAGAATTTTACCCTTATAGTCAACTACAAATATCAGATCGGAGCCATCGTCAACTACTGGTTTATAGAAGCGACCTTTCTCTACATACGAGCGCAGGGATTTCATAAGCCCGCCGCCTCCATCGCTTTCAGGTAACGATATATCGAGGATTTACTGATGTTGAGTTTTCGCGCAACTTCAGGAACATTGTTGTTATACTTGTCGAGGTAAGAGCGGATAAGACGATATGTGTATTCCTCCAACGTCATTTCCTTTGATGACCCCATGGAGCGGTCGGGCACCGGGGCGAACGTGAGGTCACTTGCCATTACCTCATTGTTTTCGGCCATTACAGCCGCCAGCTCCATCACGGACCTGAGTTCCCTTATGTTGCCGGGAAAGCCGTAGGCGAGAAGTTTTTCCTGGGCATCAGCATGAATTCGAAACTTTTTCAATCCATTTTCAGCGCTAAAGGCGTCAAGAAAGTGCTTTGCCAACAAGAGAATATCTTTGCCGCGTTCGCGTAAGGGGGAAAGGGCAATGCGTAGACCGAGTAACCGATAGAATAAGTCTTTTCGAAATCGGCCTTGTTGTACCTCCTCTTCCAGATTACGGTGCGTGGCGACAATGATGCGAACGTCGAGCTTGATAATCTCATTGCCGCCAACACGAGTAAGTTCTTTTTCTTGCAGAACACGAAGGAGTTTGGCCTGCAGCGTGACATCCATTTCGCCAATTTCGTCAAGCAATAAAGTGCCTCCCTGGGCCTCTTCAAATCTTCCAATGCGTCGCGCGGCGGCGCCTGTGAACGATCCCTTTTCATGCCCGAACAGCTCGCTCTCGATCAGATCGCGCGGAATCGCCGCAATGTTGACGGCTACGAAGGGCTTGGCTTTTCTTGCAGAGTTGTAGTGGATGGCTTTTGCGATGAGTTCCTTGCCCGTCCCGGTCTCGCCGGTAACGGTCACCGTAATATTGGACTTGGCAGCCTTTTCGAGAAGTTCAAAAAGAGCCTTGACCGAAGGACTCGTGCCGACGATTGTCTTTTCAAACTCGTACTTCTGACCAATTTCTTGTCTCAATCGGCCGATCTCGCGAATCAAGGAGCTGCGTTGCAGGGCGTTTTGGATGGAATTCAAAATCCTGTCTTTTGCCTCATCATCTTTGCTGATGTAGTCAAAGGCACCGGATTTAAGCAACTCGACAGCCGTGCGGATCTTCTCTTGTGCGGAAACAATGATGATAGGAATATCGGGATCAAACGCGCGTATTTCGCGCAGTACGGATTCGCCAGGCATGTCTGGAAGAGAATAGTCAAGGGTTACGACCGCTGGACGCTGATGAAGTTCCCGAAGGAATTCTTTACCGGTTGCGAAGAACGTGACTTCAAAGTCCGGATTGAGACCAAGCACGTACTTCATGAATTTGGTGTACACGGGGTCATCCTCCACAACGAAGATGCGCACGGTATCCTGATCAGGCATGGGTCAAATGATTGACATGTTATCCTGTTCAAGTTAGCGCACAGAAACCATAAAAGAAAAGACCGCCTAAAGAGGGCGGCCTTTCCAATCGGGGTGTTTATCGGAATGTTTTTTTGGCAAGATTAGGGCTTCCAGCGCCTTCGCTATGCGGAAACCTGCAGTGCAACCTTTTGTTGTGCCTGCGCCGCATGAACCACCCGAATTCCTTTCTTGATGGTTGTTTCAGAGACCCTGTGACGCTCAGATAAAAGACGCACCGATTCACGGTAGTTTTTTCCTTCGCATTTCAGTCGATTATAACCTTCATAGTACTGGATGTAAGAGAGTATCGTTGGGCTAACGATCCTCGTCCTTATGAGGTAATCCATTACACCATCGTAGTACAGGTCCATGAGTGTTGTCATTATTCCTCCTTTTTTGGATTACATAAGACATAAACGTGCCAAGGCCCTTTTGAGTCATTTTGAGCCTATTTGAGCAGACTAGTGGTCCATATTGAGACGAATTGTGCCAATTTGAGACTCCCTTAAGGGCTTGGTTATGGCTAGGAAAATTTTGAAGAAGGGAAACAGACACGAAGACGGCAATGGATGAGGCAGGAAAAGTTTGCATGAAATTCTGCCGCAAAGTAAGTTCGGGTTATGGCAACAGAAATGGAACGCATTATACGAATGCTGGAAAAGACATTCGACAAGCATCCCTGGTACGGCCCCTCGGTCATGGACATACTCTCCGAGGTAACCAAAACAGAAGCTTCTCGCCGTGTGGGACAAAGCCATTCGATCATCGAGCTTGTCCTGCACATGACGTCATGGAGAACCTTTGCAATACAACGCCTGCGGGGTGACAATGACTTCGAGGTTTCGGATGATAGCAATTTTCCGGAACCGACATCATGGGATGAAGCGTTGAAAAAACTAAAACAAAGTCAAGCAGCGTTGGTCGCTGCAGCGAGGGAATTTTCGGAGAGCAAATTGGGTGATCTTGTGCCCAGCAGCTCCCATAAGTATACCTATTACACCCTATTGCACGGAATTATTCAGCACGATATTTATCATATCGGGCAGGTACAATTGATTCGTAAATCAGCGGAATTTAGGTGAGGCAATTCCTTGGCTAACGTTCTGTATGCCTGTAGATTGCCAATCGGCTAACGGGTGTTTTTTCGTCCCATTTTTTCCCGTGTTGAAAAACGACTGTTAGGTGCCGGATGAATAATTTATTTCAGATTCCACTTGTATTGTTGGTCCGCGGTTCGCTTATCTTTGTGCACGTTCTTTAATATTTCGCTTATCAAGAAAGGCAGAGGGTAATGGCCCGATGAAGCCTTGACAACCTATCCTCCCGATGACTATCGGGATCGTGATAAGGTGCCAAATCCAACCCCGACGTAAGTCAGGGAAAGATAAGTTAGAATCAGCTTCGACAACCCTGTATAAAATATTCGAAAGCTCTTCTGATTTATCGGAAGAGCTTTTTGCTTTTTCCGGTATGCCGTTCTCGGTAAGTGATCATGTTTAACCTTTAAAACATTCATTTGCCATGAACAAAACAACACAACTCATCCACTCAGTCCCGGTCGACGAATTGACAGGATCGATCTCTGTGCCGATCTACCAAACGGCCACCTACGTTCAGGAATCGCCTGGCATCAACAAGGGATACGACTACGGTCGATCAAACAACCCAACACGTCACGCATTGGAAAAAATTGTGGCGCAGCTCGAAGGCGGGCATTCAGCCTACGCTTTTGCTACGGGCCTCGCTGCCATTGACGCCGTGCTAAAATTGCTGAGTGCTGGCGATGAAATCGTTGCGGTGGATGATATCTATGGAGGTGCTTACCGCCTTTTCACGCACGTGTATCAGAAGTTCGGGATCACTGTAAAATATGTGGATACCACCGATGTTGCGAATGCAGTGGATGTGGTTAGCGACAAGACCAAACTCGTATGGCTGGAATCGCCAACCAACCCCACGTTAAAAGTATCTGATATCGAAAAAATTTCGGCCATTGCTCACGCCCGTGGGGCACTTGTGGTAGTGGACAATACGTTTGCCTCGCCGGTAGCTCAGCAGCCTTTACTCCTTGGTGCCGATATTGTAGTCCACAGTGGCACCAAGTACCTCGGAGGTCACTCCGACCTTGTTGCCGGACTGGTTGTGGTAAAAACGGCAGAACTCGCCGAAAAGATCAAGTTTATTCAGAATGCATCGGGAGGGATTCTTGGCCCGCAGGATTGTTGGCTCCTCATCCGCGGCATTGAGACGGTAACCCTGCGCGTGGAGCGCCAATGCAAGTCGGCGCAGAAGGTTGCTGAGTTTCTGGCCCCACATGAGGATGTGGAAAAGGTTTATTACCCCGGGCTTCCATCTCACAAGAACCATGAACTGGCGGCCCGGCAACAAAATGGTCTGTTCGGCGGAATTATATCCTTTGTGCTGAAAGAAGATACAGAAGAGGCTGCAACCCGATTTGTTACATCGACTACCTATTTCAAGTTGGCAGAAAGCCTTGGCGGGGTAAAGAGCCTGCTATGCCACCCCGCGCAGATGACGCACAAGTCAATTCCTCGGGAGAAGCGCATTCAGTCAGGAGTTGCGGACTCCCTCATTCGACTATCCTGCGGAATAGAAGAAGCTGAAGATCTCGTGGCGGATTTAAAGAACGCCTTCCGGGTGGTGAGCGAAAAAAGGAAGAAGGAATTTGAAAAAGTATCGGTATAGCCATGAAGAGAAAACTTACACTTGGGCTTTTTGGATTCGGCTGCGTTGGTCAGGGCTTGTATCGCGTACTGGAAGAGACGCGCGGTCTTGAAACGGAGATTAAGCGAATCTGCATCAAGCATCCCGAAAAGCACCGTACACTTCCTGCCGAGCGATTTACAACGTCGCGAGGGGACCTCTTGCAAGATCCTGAGATCGATATAATCGTGGAACTGATTGATGATGCCGACGCTGCGCTCGCGATTGTTCGTGAAGCGGTGAAGCAAGGAAAGGCAGTCGTCACGGCCAACAAACGGCTCGTGGCTGAAAACCTTGAGGAGCTACTGGAACTTCAGGAGACCTTTGGGCGTCCGATTCTCTACGAGGGTGCTGTGTGTGGTAGTATTCCCATCATCCGTAACCTGGAAGAGTATTATGACAACGACCGCATCAACCGATTGGAGGGAATTGTAAATGGCAGCACCAATTACATCCTCACCAAGGTCGCTGAGGAAGGAAAAACGTACGAAGAGGCGTTGCGTGAAGCACAGGAAAATGGCTATGCCGAATCCGATCCAAGCTTGGATGTGCAGGGATATGATCCTGCATTCAAACTTTCAATACTGCTGACGCATGCTTTTGGCCTGCGGGTCCATCCATCAAATGTCATTCGATTGGGTATCGACCGTCTTACTCCGGCTGACCTGGCGTATGCCCGGGAGCATCGGCTGCGGATAAAGCTGGTAGCTGGTGCCTATCGTGCTGGCGACAAGGTCTTTTCGCTTGTGGCCCCAAAATTTGTCGAGGAAAATCATCCTTTGTACGCCGTTCGGAATGCATTCAATGCTGTCGCTGTCGAGGGATTGTTCGCCGAAGAGCAGCTGTTTGTAGGCAAAGGTGCCGGTGGCAACCCCACAGGCTCAGCAGTGCTTTCTGACATTTCGGCCCTCCGATACGACTACCGCTATGAATACCGTAAGCTGAAACAGGTGTCATTGCTGGAGCACAGCATGGAAGGTATCATCGATGTGACCGTCAGCTGTACACCCGAAGTCCGCATATCGCCATTGGAATTTGTCCATTTTAAGGGTGGCGTCCGTTCAAAAAATACCCATAGGCTGCGTGGCGAAGTACGCCTATCCACACTGGCCGAATGGGCTCTCCGTGAGGATATCAGCATCGTATTGCCTTCTGGGGCTGTACCTACGGTATTGGCGGCTGTTGCACAAAAGAATTTGGTTGCTGCCTGAAGTCAAAACAGGGTGTTTTTATGAATAGAGTGCCTGTTTTTTGGGCCCGGTGAATATATTTGTGGTCTAATTCCGACAGGCATGCTCCCGATACTTTCGCTCTCTGTACTTGCTTTTACGGCGGTTATCCTCCTTCTGGTCCTACTGCTCATTTATGCGCAGAAGAAACTGGTCCAGTCAGGCCCCGTCAAGATTACGATTAACGATGAAAAAGTGGTCACCGTATCCGCCGGCAGTTCGCTTTTGACTACGCTGGCTAACGAGAAGATCTTTCTTCCCTCCGCTTGTGGTGGCGGCGGTACCTGCGCCATGTGCAAGTGCGTCGTAGAAAGCGGCGGTGGCGATGTGTTACCTACAGAGATGGGTCACCTCTCAAGGCAAGAGAAGAAAGAACATGTCCGTCTTGGCTGTCAGGTAAAGGTCAAACAAGATCTTAACATCCGGATACCGGATGAAATCTTTGGTATCAAGAAATGGGAATGCGAAGTGGTTTCGAATTACAACGTATCCACGTTTATCAAGGAATTTGTTGTCAAGCTGCCTCCTGGTGAGACCTTGAAATTTGAAGCGGGTGGATATATCCAGATCGATGTGCCTGCCATCACCGTCGACTATAAGACGATGGACATCACTCCTCACCCGGATCTGGGACACAAGCAAGACGTCTTCAAGAGCGATTGGGACAAGTTCAAACTGTGGGATCTTAAGATGAAAAACGATGAGCCCATTTTCCGGGCTTACTCGATGGCCAATCACCCGGCAGAAGGAAACATTGTGATGCTGAACATTCGCGTGGCAACACCACCCTGGGATCGCCAGAACAATAAGTGGATGGATGTGAATCCTGGAATTTGCTCATCCTATGTTTTTTCGAGAAAACCTGGCGACAAAGTGACCATCTCGGGCCCTTACGGAGAATTCCACATCAATAAGACACAACGCGAAATGATCTATGTGGGTGGAGGTGCCGGAATGGCCCCGCTTCGTGCGCAGATCTTCCATCTTTTCCATACCGAAAAAACAAACCGCAAGGTATCATACTGGTACGGCGGTCGCTCAAAAAAGGAGTTGTTCTACACCGAGCACTTCCGCAAAATTGAGAAAGACTTCCCCAATTTTAAGTTTTACATAGGGTTGTCTGAGCCCCTGCCGGATGACAACTGGAAAGTCAACAAAAGCCTTGACGACAAAGCCGGGGACGGGTACACCGGGTTCATTCACAAGTGCCTCTTTGATAATTATCTGAAGGACCACCCTTCGCCCGAGGATGTTGAGTACTACCTCTGCGGACCTCCCATGATGAACGCGGCGGTGCTCAAGATGCTTGATGATATGGGTATTCCGAAGGAGAACATTCGCTTTGACGACTTTGGCGGTTAATTCCCTTTGATGAAACATATAAAAAACCTTCTGGCCGCCTCAGGCTGGAAGGTTTTTTAGTTCATTCGGCGTAGTTTTGATAAAGCCTTAAGCTTATGGATCTTACCCTGTTCTTTTCCCCGGTAGATGAGTCCATCCATGGCTCCATTCATTCGGTTTCTTCTTTTTTCAGGAACATTCGCGCCTACACTGAAAAGATGCCCGATTACAAGGGTGCTCACATTGCATTGATCGGTATTAACGAAACCCGTGGTGCCGGGCATCACCCCGGCAACACCAGTGCACCGGACGAGGTAAGAAAAAAATTGTATGAGCTTAAGAAGGGGACAGGTGCCTACCGCATCGTTGACCTCGGCAACCTGAATCCAGGTGTGGATCTTGACGAATCGTATGTGCGATTGAGTGAAGTATGCCGCATCCTGCTGGAGAACAATATTCTCCCCGTCATTATTGGCGGGTCGCATGATCTGGACTATGGCCAGTATTGGGCCTATGAAGGGTTTGAAAAACTGGTGAGTCTGTTAAATGTTGACGCATTCCTTGACCTTGAAGACAAGCATGGAGTTTCTGCAGACCGTAGGCATCTTCATAAAATACTTCTGCATGAGCCGAATTACTTATTGAGTTACACACACCTTGCTTATCAAACCTATCTGATCGACCCTTCGTCCATCAGTGTACTGGAGAAGCTTTATTTTGAGGCCTTCCGCATTGGTCAAATGCGCACAAAGCTTTCGGAGATGGAGCCTGCCATTCGCCAGGCCGACTTGCTTTCTTTTGATGTTTCGGCAATCCGTTCGTCGGATGCTCCTGGCAGCGACCGCGCACAGCCTTTTGGACTTCATGGCGAGGATGCTTGCCAGATCGCCTGGTATGCCGGCATGAATGAGAAACTCAGCTCGATCGGCATCTATGGCTACAACCCGTTGCTGGATGACACACACAAGAAGACCGCGTCCGTTGTGGCCACCATGATTTGGTATTTCATCGAAGGCTATTACCACCGCAAGAACGAACAGGATTTCAAGAGCAACGACTTCACAAAGTTTACCGTATCGATGCCGACTGATCCAGATACACTGGTATTCTATAAGAGCAAGTTTACGGAGCGTTGGTGGATGGAAATCCCGGGACCATCGAAATCGGCATACGCCAGAAAGAGCATTGTACCTTGCAGTTACACAGATTACCAAATGGCCACTACGGGCGAGTTGCCCGACAGGTTTATTACCGCCTTGGGGAAACTTTAGGAGAGCTCAGCGATTACGGTGCGGCCTCCTTCGGTCACGTCACCGATCTTTACATTCACCTTGCTGTTCAAAGGCAGAAAGATGTCTACCCGCGATCCGAATTTGATAAATCCGAATTCCTGACCCTGTTCCAGCGCGTCTCCTTCTTTGACGTACCATTTGATGCGGCGGGCCAGGGCCCCGGCAATCTGGCGGAACAGAATCTCTGTGCCGTTCTTCATTTTCACGACCACTGTGGTGCGTTCGTTCTCCGTGCTTGATTTTGGGTGCCAGGCCACAAGGTATTTACCTGAATGGTAACGGAAGAAACTGATCATACCGCCTGCCGGCATACGGTTTACATGAACGTTGATCGGCGACATGAAAATGGAAATCTGGGTGCGGCGTGATTTGAGGTACTCGGTCTCTTCCGTCTCTTCAATTACCACCACTTTTCCGTCGGCCGGAGCGAGAATATGCTTTTCATTCTTCTCAATGGTAAAAATGGGATTACGGAAGAATTGAAGTATAATAAGGTAGAAAACCACACTTACACCCATGCTTACCTGATGCAGCCATGTCATTTCCGGCAAGAAATAGGTAAGAGCCCAGTTCAGTCCGAAAAGGACAACTAACAGCACAAACAACAACGTTCTTCCTTCTTTGTGTATGGTCATGGTACCCGTGAAATGCGTGATGGTAAAACTGATTGCAAAGATATTCTAAAGAGACGGACCGTTAAACACGGGCAATTAACAACGGGGACAGTGTAAAGGAACTGTCCCCGTTGTTAATTTTTATCAAGACAGTAATACGTTTAGTAACCGCCCCTGAACTTATAGGTTTTAGCAACCTTGTCAATAGCCACCATATAGGCAGCGATGCGCATGGATACTTTGTATTCCGTGGCTACACGGTACACATTGTCAAAGGCATCCTTCATGATCCTGTCACTGCGGCGGTTAACCCGTTCTGCCGTCCACTTGTAACCCAGGCGGTTCTGCACCCACTCGAAGTAGGAGACGGTCACGCCACCGGCATTGGCCAGGATGTCGGGCACAACGCTGATGCCTTTTTCGTAGATGATATTGTCTGCCTTTGAGGAGGTGGGTCCGTTGGCGCCTTCAACGATTAGTTTAGCTTGGATTTTCTTGGCATTGCTCACGGTGATAACGTCCTCTGTGGCTGCCGGTACAAGTACATCGACAGGCAGGGTCAGAATATCAGCGCCGCTGATCTTCTGGGCTTCGGTGTATCCGTCGAGTGTGCCGTTGTTGCCGTCACGGTACTTAACGGCCTTGTCGATGTCGACACCGGCTTCATTATAGTACGCACCGGACAGATCGCTGATGGCGACAACTTTTAAACCCCGCTCAGCCAGCAGGCGGGCGGCCCACATGCCCACGTTACCAAAGCCTTGAACGGCGCAGGTAGCATTGTAGGGGTTGATCTTAAGTTTTCCCATGGCTGCGAGCGTTGTCACCATAACACCGCGACCGGTAGCTTCCGTGCGGCCCAGTGAACCTCCCAGGACAATGGGTTTACCAGTAACAACGGCGTTGACTGTCATGCCGCGTGTACGCGAGTATTCATCCATGAGCCACGCCATTTCGCGGGGACCGGTACCCATGTCGGGAGCAGGAATATCTTTGTCAGCACCGAAAATATCTACCATGGCCAGCGTGTAGGCGCGCATCAGGCGTTCAATTTCTCCCGCCGACATTTCCCGGGGATTGCATTTCACACCACCCTTGGCTCCGCCATAGGGGATGTCCACCACGGCACACTTCCATGTCATCCAGGCCGCCAGTGCTTTCACCTCGTCAAGGTTGACGTGCATATCGAAACGAATACCTCCCTTGGAGGGGCCAAGAATTGTGGAATGTATAACGCGATACCCTTCAAACACGCGAATCGTTCCATCGTCCATCGTGACGGGCAGCGAGACAATTACTTGTCGTGCGGGCACCTTCAATACGTTGTACACCTGTTCTTCCAATCCGAGGATCTGAGACGCCGTCTGAAAGCGCGACATCATCGCTTCGAATGGATTTTCTTTGTCGAGGAGCGGAGCGGGTTCGATATAAGCCATAACGCTGATTTTTTTAGGTAGTAGAAATCTGTCCGAATCAGGAAGTCTTAAGTTCTATAAAATTCTGCAATGCTGATCCGAAATCGGTTGCAAAGATATAGAAATTAGTCATTGGAAGCGCTTTTCAGACAGGGGTCACCAGAGCAGAATATTCGGTGCATCATAGGGCAAAATAGCCCAATAACTGCTTGTGATATAGGCAATCCCGTAATAACCTTTTGTGGGCGCAGGAAGTGCATTTTGACCTTCTTGCCCTAGATAATTTCCAAAAAGGCGACAATAAATGGAGCGGAAATCAACAGTCCATCAAACCGGTCAAGAAAGCCTCCGTGACCTGGAAGGGTGCTGCCTGAATCCTTGATTTCAATGCTGCGCTTTAGGAGCGACTCCACGAGGTCGCCATACGTACCACCCACAATAATGATGGCTCCGATAACGAGCCATTGCCAGGAACGAATCGTTGGCTCATGACCGATGGCCGAGAAGAAATAGGGGAGTCCATAAGCAAACGCGAAGGCGAGCATCGCGCCACCGATGAATCCCTCCCACGATTTTTTTGGTGATATGCGCTCGAACAGCTTTCGTTTTCCGAACAATGTACCGGCGAAGTATGCGCCGGAATCACTGGCCCAGAGAATAAAGAGACAGCCGAAAATAATTTGATAGTCGTACTCCCTGTTTTCAAACGTAGCAATGTTCAGCAGCGCGAAGGGAACGGCCACATAAAAAACGCCAAGAAACGTGTATGCAATATTGGTAAAGGGCTTGCGCTCAAATTTCTTGTACAGTTTGATCATGTACACGCCCGAGGCCATCGGGAAAATCAGAAAGTAATAGCGCCAGCTAATGATATTGTATTCGATGAGAAACGACAGCGTGAAAATGGCCAGACCGGTGATGGTCCCGTAAGTCTTTTGAACCACCATTCCATCAAGACCTGCCAGCGCATAGAATTCCCGAAGGGTGAGGAAACAGATCAGGAAGAAAATGGCAAAGTACGCCCACGGGCCGTAAAGGATGCTGGTAACGATCGCGGCTGAGCCAACCAGCGCCGTGATGAGCCGTTGGGTGAGATTACTGTATTTACTGAATGCTGTCACGCAGGGATTCGTTTTTGGTGCCTAAGTTCTTCTTGCAATAATAGATCAGTGCACCGGCTATAGCGAGGGCAAGAGCAACGTATGGCATTGGTGCACTTTCCGGACTTTCCAGATCGAGAGTAATCACACCGAGTTGCTTGAGGTAAAGGGCAATCACCTGCAGCCCGTTGTTGAGAAAGTGAAGAACGATTGGAATCCAAAGATTGCCAGACCAGAAGTAAACATAGCCAAGCAACGCTCCGATCAGCATTCGGGGAAAGAATCCAAGAAACTGAAAGTGAAATGCGCTGAAGAAAGCAGCTGCCAGCCAGATGGCTACATGCGGATTGCCGAACGCTCGTTGCAGCTCGGTTTGGATGAGTCCACGAAAAACAAACTCTTCCCCGATGGCAGGAATAACGGCGATAACGACAAATACGAGCGTGAACGTTGCAGGCGTCAGGTTGCTCGTGAAGGCTTTTACCAAAATTTCTGCCTGTTTCTCCATTTCAGCCAGGTATTGACCCAGTACGCCGGTCCATTCGGGAAACTGAAGAGCCGCGTTCCATTCCACAATGGGTGAGAGGCCAATCGCAAAAGCGATGACCAGCGCGGCGAGTACAGTAAACCATAAAGCCGATGGAATCCCAAAGAAAAAGCGAGCAAACGAGCGGTGCTCAAAAGACCTTAAATAGAACCACGGGATAAAAACCAAGCCCACCAGCGAGGCGAGGCCTTGCGCAAACAACATGATATCGCGAATCTCCGGATGATTGATGGGGTCGCCGACAGCTTCAATAAGGTTCCCGTTATAGAGCAGGGAGATAACAAGTAAGGCCACAACATTGCCCATAATGATATACCCGAACACGACCATGGCCAAGATTCGGAGGATGGAAATCGCTGCGGGGCGGTCGGAAACTAGATTCGCACTCATGTGGACCCTTTTGGCTACTTTTGCGCCAAATATGGTGAATTCTTCACGTTAAGAAAGCAGGGCAGTGCAATGGTAAAGATCGGCGACCTTTCGTTGGGTGAATTTCCGCTTCTCCTCGCTCCGATGGAGGATGTGAGTGACCCTCCATTCCGGGCCGTCTGCAAAGCCGGCGGCGCTGACCTCATGTATACGGAGTTTATCTCATCGGAAGGCCTGATTCGCAACGCGGCTAAATCCCGGCAGAAACTCGATATTTTTGAGTACGAACGCCCGATTGGCATCCAGCTTTTTGGTGGTGATATTGGCAACATGGTCGGCTCAGCAGAAATTGCTACGGCCGCCGGACCCGATCTTATTGACATCAACTATGGATGTCCTGTCAAAGCGGTAGCCTGCCGTGGCGCTGGCGCAGCCCTCTTGCAGGATATCCCAAAAATGGTGAAGATGACGGAAGAGATCGTGAAATGCACGCACTTGCCTGTCACGGTGAAAACGCGCCTCGGCTGGGATGACCGCACCAAAAACGTACCGGAGGTGGCTGAGCGCTTGCAAGACATTGGCATCAAGGCACTCACCGTTCATGGGCGCACAAGAGTGCAGATGTATAAAGGGGAAGCCGACTGGACGCTGATCGGTGAGATAAAGAACAACCCGCGCATTCACATCCCGATCTTCGGCAACGGCGATATTGATTCGCCGCAAAAGGCTGTGGAGTACAAGAATCGATTCGGTGTCGACGGCATTATGATTGGTCGTGCTTCTGTGGGGGCGCCCTGGGTTTTTCGGGAGATCAAACATTTCATGAAGACGGGTGAAATACTTCCAGGTCCGGATGTGGCCGAACGTGTGCGTGTATGCCGTGAGCATGTTGAGTTCTCTATTCGCTGGAAGGGACCCCGTCTTGGTGTGTTTGAAATGCGCCGTCACTATGCCAGCTATTTCAGGACCATCCCCGATTTCAAACCGTATCGCACACGACTCGTTGAAGCGAATACTGCCGAAGAAGTGTATTTCATCCTGAACGAAATCAACGATGTATATGCACAGCAACCAGCGCTCGTTTGAAGGAATCGTCCTGGAAATCCGTAGTTATTCTTTGAACATGCACCTTGGAAAATAAGAACAACTCCCTTCCTGTCATTTTGATGTTGACCCTTTCCCTGATCTGGGGAACATCATTTATTCTGATGAAGAAGGGATTGGTTGCGCTCTCACCAGGAGAGGTGGCTGGGTTAAGGATTACCGTTGCTGGGGTGCTTCTACTGCCGATGGCACTGGTGAAAATTCGCGATGTGAAACGCGAACTGCTTGGGAAGTTGTTTATGTCAGGATTGCTGGGTGTATTTATTCCGGCCTTTCTTTTCACAACGGCACAACAACATATCGACAGTTCGGTGGCAGGTATTCTCAATACGCTCTCTCCTTTATGGACGATGATCATGGGCGCTATCTTCTATCAGCAGATTTTTCGGCGACCGGCCATCGTTGGGATTTTCGTTGGTCTTCTTGGGACAATTCTCTTGATGGTATCACGCTCCGGCGCTTCGTTCACGGGTTTCAACGCTTACGGACTTCTCATCGTAGCCGCGTGCGCTTTTTACGGATTCAATCTTAATTTCATCAAATTCAAAATAACAGGTCTCGGCTCCATGGCCATCACTAGCGTATCCATCGCTTTGATCGGACCCCTGGGGGCCATCTACCTCTTTGGCTTCACTGACTTTACTCAAACGCTGGAGACTGTTCCCGGCGCATGGACAGCCGCCGGCTACGTGGCTTTGCTAGCGTTGATGAGCACGGCAATTGCAGTACTCATCTTTAACAAGCTCGTCCGCATCACAACGCCGCTGTTTGCGAGCACGGTGACCTACATCATGCCTTTGGTGTCAGTCATGTGGGGCGTTCTGGATGGAGAAAAACTTTATTTAACCCATTTCATCGGTATGGGTGCCATTCTAGGTGGTGTCTATCTGGCGAACCGAAGGTCATGACTTCTCGAATCGACCATGAAGGGCACCACGGTTGATGCAATAATTGTTGGTCAGGGGTTGGCGGGCTCTGCGTTAGCCTGGGAATTGCTTCAACGAGGAAAAACGGTGATGGTATTTGATGAGCCGGAATTGAACCGGGCATCAAAGATATCGGCGGGCATTTGCAACCCTGTCACGGGCAAAGTAATGAGCAAAACGTATCTCGCCGAGAGGTTGTTTCCATTTCTTAGTGTGTTCTACCCCGCAGCTGAGAAGCTTCTCCATCGAAAGATTTTTCACGCACTTCCCCTTTATCGTCCCTTTCTTTCCAAGATTGAACAAGAGCAATGGAAGGAAAAAGCGGGCACTCTGGAAATGCAGGGGTTCGTAAGTCACGTCCAGGATACACCGTGGTTGCCAGAGATGATGAACAATCCGTTTGGTGGTCTCCTGATCAGTCAGTCGGGCTATCTGGATGTGGATGGCTGGGTTTCTGCAGTGCGTGAAGCGCTTATTGAGCAGCAAGCCTTTCGGGTTGAGCATTTCGATGAACAACAACTTGAGGTTGGTGAAACCATTGCCTACCGGGATATCTCCTCATCGAGAATTATTTTCTGTAACGGACTTGCGGCTACTACGAGCAAATGGTTCAGTTGGCTCCCGTTGAGAGCATTGAAAGGGGAGACGATCACCGTCCGCATGGCGTTCGAGAGGAGCCGGATTATCAGCCGGGGTGTCTATATCGTTCCTGGCCGCGAAGCGGGCACATTTATTGTTGGCTCAACCTATCAGCACCTTCCCTTTGAAGAAGGTCCAACCGGGAAGGCGCAGATCCAGCTGACAGAGCGACTGGCTGGGTTAATTACTGTTCCTTTTGAGGTTGTTCACCAAGACTGGGGTATTCGGCCAACGGTGACCGACCGAAGACCGTTGATTGGCCATCATCCAGCCCGTGGAAACGTTTTTATTTTCAATGGCTTGGGCACAAAAGGTGTAAGTTTGGCTCCCTATTTTGCGAAGGCGTTGGCGGATGAGATGGATAATGGTCTCAGCCTACCCGAGGAGGTCAATATTTTAAGGTTCAAATCGTTATATTCGAAGTGATTGCTGCGGATTTTATGCGAAGAGGGATAGACTTAAGGTACTTGCTGATGATGATCGGCCTGACGCTGTCCTCGTTGCCCTCATTTTCGCAAATGGCCAACGAGACATTTGGCCGGAACCGGGTGCAGTATCGCCAGTTCAACTGGCAGTATGTTACCACCGATAATTTCGATGTTTATTACTATGATGAGCGGAGGAGGGTAGCCACAGAAGCTGCTCAATACCTCGAGGAAGAATTCGACCGCATCACCGATCTCATTGGGTATCCGCCCTATCTCAAAACAAAAGTATTCCTCTATAATTCGGTCACTGACCTGCAGCAAAGCAATATGGGTATCCTTGGCCAACAGTTCCGTGTTGGAGGCGAGACCGAATTCATCAAGCCATATGTCGAGATCGCACATCCTGGCTTCATCGATGGCTTCAAGGAAGAATTGGTATTGAAGGTGACCGATCTGATGGTGAATGAAATGATGTTTGGGGGCAGCCTTAAAGATATGTTTCAGAATGCTGTGCTGTTGAACCTGCCCGATTGGTTCATAGACGGCATCTCGCAATATGCGGCAAAAGGATGGAATGCCGAGATGGATGATTATACCCGGCAATTTGTCCAGAGCAAGCAGGTAGACAAAGCATTAAAAGTTGACGGGCCGGAAGCAACCCTCATTGGTCAATCGATCTGGAATTACATCGTTGAAAAATACGGAAAGGCCAGTGTAGCGAATATTCTCAACTACACCCGCGTAATTCGTAACGAGCAGAAGAGCATGTACATCACGTTGGGGATACCCTTCAAGCAGCTGGTTGCCGACTGGAAGCGTTTCTACAGTGAAGACCAGCAGCGAATCAATGCTAGCTATCAGACCATTTCTGACTCTGTTCGCATTACGCCAAAGAACCGGAAGGGCGTTGTTTACACAACGATGAAATTGAGTCCCGATGGCAAATACATTGCGTATGCTGAGAATAATCGTGGAAAATATACGGTGATGGTAAAGTCGCTCGAGACTGGAAAAGAGACTACAATTCTGAGTGATGGGAACAAGGTGTTCCGGCAATCCGTGGATACGAGCCTTCCGCTCCTGAGCTGGGCCGATGGACACACGCTGGGTGTTATTGGCGTACGCTATGGGCAACATATCTTCTGGCTTTATGACCTTACCACACGGAGCAAAATCCCGAGGCCTTTGGAGCGCTTCAGCAACATCCGGAGTCTAAACTTTTCAGACAACGGCCGTCTCGCAGTGATCAGCGCTGATATGGACGGTCAGAATGATCTGTTTCTCGTGAGTAGCCGACGGGATCGGACGCGTCGGTTGACCAATGATTTGTTTGATGACTTTGACCCTTCGTTCATTCCCAAGACCAACACTGTAATTTTTAGCTCCAATCGAACCACGGATACAGTGAATACGGTTCGTCGTGACTTCGGGAAGGTGCCTGGGAACTACAATCTTTTCAGCTTCAACCTGGACACCACCCGTGATGTCGTTACCCGCGTCACCAATACACTAAGCAGAGACTACGCGCCAAAGGCCATTGATGAAAATATAGTCTATTACCTGAGTGACCAACGCGGGATCATTAACCTGTTCCGCTTCAATCGTCAAACTGGAGTCTATGCACAGGTGACTAATTTCCAGTCCAGCATTAAGACCTTTGACCTAAATGTCGAAGGCCGGGTATTCGCTGCGGTGATGGCCAATAAGTTGAAGGAGGATATTTTTGTGTACCATAATTTTGAGGTTGATCGCCAGGTCTTTACACCCGCCACCCGGCGTAAGGAAGTGCAGCAAGTAAGAAACCTTACGGAGCGGCGTAAACGCGATGCGCGGCCAGGTGTAAGCCTGAAACAGCTGATTAATGAAAGGCTTCAGCAAAAGCAGGATACGGCAACATCGAAGCCAAAGTCCGTTGATTCGGTAAAGACGGTCATCCCTCCTGATACCGTGAAGCAAACAGTGAAGAGTGATTCCGCTTTCGTCGATTCGGTTCGTATCGATACCAGGAAGAATGAAATCAATGTCGATGACTATTCTTTCGAAGAGGAAAAAGTAAAGAAGGACACGGTGATTGTACCTCCGCTTGTGGTGGTGCCGCCGCGGAAGGAGACTGATCTGAATACCGACGACTACCGGTTCGAAGATGAAGCAATAAAATCGCAGAAGCCGGGTGAAACCTTTCTTAGCCGGTATATGAAGGCAAAGGAGAGCAGCCGGATCGCTGGTCCGTTCCCCTACCAGCCCAAGTTCAGTTCTGAGAATGTTGTTACCGATTTCGTCGTTGATCCACTCAGGGGATTCAGCATCCGGCTCCAAACGCAGATGGTAGATATCCTTGAGAACTTTAGAATATACGGAGGCATTCAAACAGCCTTTGACTGGAAGAGCGGTGACGTCTTCGGTGAATTCCACTATCTGAAACATCGGATGGATTTCAGTGTGCGCTATGACAGGAAGGTAATTTTCTGGACTCAGCCCCAAGTAGAAAGCACATCCAATACGGTGTCTGACCGCCGCCAAAAGTACTCATGGCAAAAAATCGAACTTGGCGTGGCGCTTCCGCTCAGCGTCCGCACCCGCATCGCCGTGAAGCCCTTCGGAGGGTATACCCTGTATGAGGACCTTGGTCCTGATCAACGCATCGTTTCACCGCCTGTGTATAATGCATCCAAAACGCAATGGTATACGGGCGCCAGAGCCGAGCTGGTTTTTGATAATTCTGTCAACAGCGGGCTGAACCTGATGGAAGGCACGCGCGGCAAACTGAACTTCATTCACTACGAGGCCATCGGAAACAAGGCCGCAAGCTTTTCTCAGGTGTCGCTTGATTTGCGACACTACCAAAAGATTTATCGTCAGATCGTACTGGCTGTACGAGGGTACACCGGTACGTTCTTCGGCAACGCACCAAAGCAGTATGTGTTGGGCGGCGTTGACAACTGGTTTGGCAACTCAACCAATTATGAGGGGGTCAAAAATCCATTGTATGTTAAATCAGGTTACAATGAGAACCTGGTTTTCACGGAATTTGCAACAACGCTTCGTGGATTTGACTACGCAACGTTGTATGGTTCGAGTGTAGCCATGTTTAATGCCGAGCTAAGACTTCCCCTGGTGCGCGCATTTTCCGGCGCCGCGGTTTCTTCCAGCTTCTTCCGGAACATGCAGTTTACGGCCTTCTACGATATCGGCACAAGTTGGACCGGAGCTCCGCCCATTGAGTCCGAAAACAGCCTTCGAACAGTCGAGATTAAATCGGGCCCCTTCATCGTTGATCTTAAGCAGTACCTCAACCCGTGGCTCTACAGCTATGGCTTTGGTTTCCGCTCCATGATGCTGGGCTATTACCTCAAGTTTGACTACGCCTGGCCCGTGGAGAACTTCAAAGTGAAGGATCCGCGCATTATGGTCTCTGTAGGGCTGGACTTCTGATCCGATCCGGTATTCCGGGATTGACTTATCTTGCAGAAAAGTAAGCTATGCTCCGATCAATGACCGGGTTTGGCCAGTCCGCCGTGGTAGTGGAAGATGGCTCTGTACATGTTGAAGTGAAGTCGCTGAATTCAAAATTTCTCGATCTAAGTCTTCGACTTCCTTCCGAGTTCTCTGAAAAGGACATTGAGATACGTAATCTGATTCAGGAGCGGCTGGAACGGGGTAAAATCGCGATCGCTATAACGTACGAGCGCCGGATTGCTGAGCAAGCGCCGCAGCGCTACAACGAGACGGTCTTTATTTCACACTATCAGGAATTGAAGAAACTGGCCGATCGGGTAATGGCGCCCTACGATCACCTTTTTGAAATGGCTTTACGGTCGCCGGATGTTGCTCTCGAGCAGGAAATCAAGGCTTCGCCAGCGGTGCAGGAGAAACTGATGGGCGCACTGATGGATGCCATCAGTCAATGCAACACGTTCCGTCAAGACGAAGGGTCTGTGCTTGCCGGTAAACTTGCCGGCTACATCAAGACAATCGAAGATGGGCTGAGTCAAGCGGAAAAGCTGGACCCCGGGCGTGTGGAGAAGATCAGGAACAGAATCCGCAAAGGGGTAACTGAATTTTTTGGTGAAGAGGGCTTCGATACAAACCGGCTTGAACAGGAGATTCTTTTTTATATTGAGAAACTCGACATCCATGAAGAACGGGTTCGGCTCCGGGCACACCTGGCTTACTTTCTGGAGGCAATGAAAGAGAATGCTTCCAGTGGTAAGAAACTGGGATTTATTGCTCAGGAAATTGGCCGCGAGATCAATACCATCGGCTCGAAAGCCAACGATGCTGGCATCCAGCGTGAAGTTGTCAAGATGAAGGAAGAACTGGAGAAGATCAAAGAACAATTAAGTAACATCCTCTGACGTTACTCCTTCAATCCAACCCCTGTGCGAGCGACAGAACTTCATCGCAACCTTCTTTGGCTCTTTATGGCCCTGCTTTCTTCGCTGGCGGGTGCGCAAGATGTAAACCCACTCACGGGGGTATGGAGTAACGGGCAGTTCGGGGAGCCGCTGGTGCTGCAGCTCAATGCCAACGGTACAGGAACATTTGATGGTGTACCACTTCAATACGAAATCAAAACGGCTCGGCTCACCATCAGGCTTAAGGGACATGAAACGGTTTATACGTACAGTTGTAACCATGATCAGCTAATGATTTCAGGCGGAGACCTGGAAAGTCCGTTGACCTTTAGGCGAAATGCTCAGGATCTTGAACCCTCGCTACTGACCACGTCACATGCTTTAATTGGCTTATGGTCAGGCAATGGCGAATTGGTAGAATTCCGTGCTGACGGAAAATGCCGATACGGCGGAAGTGTTTTCGCGTACAAACTCTCACAAGGACATATCGTAATGGAAACCCCTGGCGGAAATCAAGTATTTGAGTATGTCCTATCCATGGGAAAGCTTGTACTTAGTACCGATGGAGAGCGATCCGTTTTTACCCGCGTGATTCCTGTGGATGATCCCGACTCCAGAAAAAAATCAGAACGCAATCCGAGCGACCTCGTGGGACAGTGGTGTTTTCTGACCACAACGACGGGTGAGTACTCTGGTCGGTGTATTGCCTTTCATGCTGATGGCACGTATCGGTATGCCCTGGAGTCGCCCGTTCAGGAAATTGATTCGGGGAATTGGTATGTTGAGGGGAGCCGACTTTATTATCAATCCAGAATCAGGGGAACAGGATTTTACCAACTGGAACGCCGGTATCACCCGGTTAGGGCCAACGAGCCAATGATTGTGCTCAATAGCGAACCTTTTGTTTTCGTGGTCAACCGCGTGCCCCGTTGATGGCCATAACGTTTATGTTTTATTTCGTTACATTTAGTAGTCCATGAGCTAGACCTATTTACACCAAATGATCATACTATGAGTTCACAACTTTCACGCAGGGCATGGTTTAAGTCGGCCATAGCTGTTGGCGCCACCGTTCCTCTTGGGCTTTCACTGGTTCAGGAATTGATGGCTGCCCCAATGAGTAAAGCAGAGTTTGAATTTATGTCGCTCAACGGTAAGCTGATCCGGTTGGGCTCTAACGAAAACCCGTATGGTCCATCGCTCAAGGCGCGGGAAGCTATACAGCGGTCCATTACGGAAGGAAACCGATATCCTTTTGAGGCAGCCGATGAGATCAGACAGATGATCGCAACGAAGGAGGGGGTGAGTGTCGATCATATTCTTCTTACTGCTGGTAGCGGAGAAGTGCTGGCGCTTGCGGGCACAGGGGTAGGGCTGGAAGGTGGTGCCGTTTTGTCTGCGTGGCCCACATTCACCATGCTCATGAATTTTGCGGAAAAACACAAAGCTCGCTGGGATAGGGTGAGCCTTGACCAAAACATGGCACATGACCTGGAGGCTATGGCCTCGGCTGTCAAACCAGATACGAAGATTGTATTTGTCGTGAATCCGAATAACCCAACAGGAACCATTGTAGACAATAACAAGTTGCGCAGTTTCTGTGTGGAAATGGCCAAGAAAGCCGTTGTCTTTTCTGATGAAGCCTATCTTGAATTCCTTGAGCCTGCACAACAGTCCTCGATGGTGGACCTCGTCAGGCAAGGACATAATGTGATTGTGTCACGGACGTTCTCCAAGATTTATGGACTAGCGGGTTTACGGATTGGTTATGCGGTTGCAAAGCCCGAGTTGATTCAGAAGTTGAGCAAGTATCAAATGGGCACAATCATTAACCAGGCAGTCCTCGCTGCTGCGAAAGCCAGCTTTGGTGATGAAGAGTTTATGACGTACACACGCAAAATGAACGCCGAAGCCCGCACCTATTTCACCGATTATCTCGATCGTAAGAAATGGTTCCACGGCAAGTCGTACACCAACGTCGTGCTATTCCCCGCCCCCAAGGATGGAAAATACATCCTGGCCGAAACCATGAAACGAGGCTATCAGATCCGTGTTTGGGACTATCAGGATAAAGAATGGTGCCGTGTCAGCATAGGAACCCTCGAGGAGATGAAGTCATTTACAAAGACCTTTGACGAAATTGTTGCTTAGGCAGGATGTTGCTTGCGAAGTGACCAGAGGATTTTTGCAAGGTACAGTGTCGTGAGGCCAGTGACGGCCACCATCAGGCTGTAATGACCTTGGGCAAGGCCGAACCAGGAAGAAACCGACTTATCGATGCTGTGCAAACCCATGATCAGCACACTGCTGAAGATCAGCAGCAACAGGCCATTATAATAGCGTGAAGGTCTGTGCTCTGCGGGTATGATCTTCGGATCATTGATAAGTAAAATCAGGAAAGCTGTCAGCAAAGGAAGAACAAGGCCATTTAGTGCCTGAACCATCAGTATCACAGGAATTGGCCTCACACCAATGACACCAAAGATGAAACCCGTAAGGAGCACAAAACCCCAGACGCGACGCTGGTTCGTTGCGTTCCATGAAAAAACCGAGGAAGCAATGATGGATGCCGCATAGGGAGATGTGATGGCTGATGAAAATCCTGCTGCAAAGAGTCCGATACCCAGTGCGGCTGATCCCATGGGGCCAAGGGCCTTTTTCAAAGATTCACCCAGCTCAGAAAAATGACTGAAAGGCCCAACGGCAGTTCCTGCGATAAGTATTGCTGCGGTTATCAAGCCACCAATCACCACGGAAAGCGTGAGCCCAATCCTCATCAGCGGTACCGTCTGTCCTTTGCTCACCCCAGAGCCAAGAAAGACATTGTAAGGCACGATCGTGGTTCCCACCAATCCAAGCACCAGTAATTCAGATCCCGGAGGAATTCGAGGCGTGAATGCAGCGATGGTGTAGTCAGCGAATCCGAATGGTCTGCTGTAAGCAAGTGCAAAAAATGCTACCCCCATAAGCGCTACGAGAAAGGTCATGAGCCATCCGATGGCTTGCCTTCGATCAGTCCACAGCACAACGGCAACAATAACGCTGAGTATGACCGTGAGCATTCGGCTATCGATGGAAGTGAACAACTGAAGACCTGAAACGCCACCGAGAATGTTCCCAGCTTCATAGGCGGCACAACCCAGAACAACGGGACCGCCAAGCAGAAGATTCAAATAGCGTCCTTTGACTGCACCATGCTTTTTGGTGATCGCCTGTCCCATGGTTAGCCCGCTGACAATGGCCAGTCGTGCAGACACTTCCTGAAGAACGATACATGCTATCGTTGAGAATACAACGGCCCAGAGAAGATCCAGCTGAAATAGCGAACCCGCTGAAGCCGCAGTGGTGACCGTACCCGGCCCAATGAAGGCGGCCGAAATGACGGACCAGAGAATGACACTGGAGATCTTATTTTTCAGGTTGTTCACTTAGATAAGGGGGTAGCTAGTTCATGCTTAAATCTACTGATGTTTTTCGCACGTGAAGTGGAAATTGGGTTGAAGGGAGGTTGATTGAACTAAATTGAATTTGGAGTTTTCGCTGATCTAGTGACTATTGTTCCCGTTGAGGCCATAGGAGCAAAGGGGAAATGTCAAAAATTCAGGCTAGGCACTGTCGTCAAATCTGCAGCTTAAGATAGAAGACTCTTAGAAGTCTGTGGCATGAAACCGCCGGTGCCTGGCTTTGAGTGAGGTATTAGTAAGGCCCACATTCATTGAAATTCACACCTCATTCTTTAAGTATTAGTTGAATACACGGTTCGCACAATGCTTGGCATTGAGCAACATAGCTCTGAAAACGTATTCATGCACAAGTAAACATGTTAATCTTTTGTTCGTAACATTTAACCGAGTGATAAAGTCGACGTGACGGGAAAAAGAATAGTTTTGTCACGCTAAATCACCAAATCCCAACCACTATGAGGAGAATTCTACAGTTCCTGGTTGTCGCCATGCTCTTGGGCCCTCTGGGCGCCCTGGCGCAAGGTGTAACAACAGCGAGCCTTACGGGTATCGTAAAAGACAAAGCCGGTGAAATCATCCCCGGCGCCAACGTGGTCGTTACACACGTGCCATCCGGAACAACGTACGGAGCGGCGTCCCGCGTTGACGGTTATTATAACATCGAGGGTATGCGTGTAGGGGGTCCCTACACAATCAAAGTATCCTTCGTAGGTTATAAGGAACAAGTACAAGAAGAGGTTTACCTCGAACTTGGCCAGACGCTCATCTTGAACTATGAACTGATTACCGAGGCCACTGAATTGCAGGCCGTCGTGATCACCGGTGTTCAAGATGCCATTTTGAATTCGGAAAAAATGGGTGCTTCCTCCAATTTTTCCAATCGTGCCATCAACCGTCTCCCTTCCATCGGTCGCGACTTCCGTGATATCACACGATTGACTCCGCAGGCGGGTGGTAGCTCACTGACATTCGGAGGGCGGAGTAACCTCTATAATAACTTATCGATTGACGGGGCCACAATGAACAACGTCTTTGGTCTGAACCCGCTTCCCGGTGGTCAGTCGGCCACAACGCCGTTCAGCATGGACGCTATCCAGGAAATGACGGTTTCTCTCTCACCTTACGATGTACGTCAGGGTAATTTCACCGGCGCTGGAATCAGCGCCATTACCCGAAGCGGTACAAACGAGTTGAGCGGCTCGGCTTATTACTTCTTCCGTTCACAGAGCTTTGCCGGAACGACCATCGATGGCGTAGAATCTCCTGTTCCTGATTTCAATTTCAAGAACTACGGTTTTCGTCTTGGTGGACCAATCATCAAGGACAAATTGTTCTTCTTCGTGAATGCTGAAATTGAACAGCGTTCAGATCCGTTTATTACGTTCCCTGTTCGCAAAACAGGTGAGGCCAGTTCTAGCACCAACACGCAGGGAACCGATGACAATGATCCAGCAACAGGTCTTGCCGGTCTTCGCGATTTCCTGATTACAAATTATAACTACGATCCAGGGTCGTACAAGGATTTTAGCCGTGCTACGGAAAGCAAGCGTTATGTTGTTCGCTTTGACTACAACATCAGCCAGAACCACAAATTGACCCTGCGTGGTAACATCACCAATGCCTTCCAGGATCAGTTTCCCAGCGGTTCCGGTGGATTTACCGGCGGCCCCGCCGGTGGTCGTGGAAATAGCAACAACGTCCTATCCTTTTCGTCTTCATACTACCGCATCAACAACAACCAGTACTCCGGTACCCTGGAGTTAAACTCTGTGTTCGGCGGTGGGAAGTTTGCGAACAGCCTCGTTGTAGGTTACACGGCACTGCGCGACTTCCGTCAGAATGCGGGCGGTCTGGATGTTCCCAGTATTGCAACGGTGGACATCCTCGGCCCCAATGGGCAAAACATGACCACGTTTGGACCTGATCCGTTCACCAAGAACAACAAGCTGGATCAGGATGTCATCCAGTTCAATGACAATTTTACGATCTATCTCAAGGACCATACCGTAACGGTTGGAACGGCCAATGAGTACTATAGCTTCAACAACGTATTTACTCAAGTAGTGAATGGTAACTATCGCTACAATAGCCTTGCAGATTTTTATGCTGATGCAGACGCTGGAACCACAGCTTCTCAGCGCCCTGCCAACTATAACATTCAGTATGTGTCCGTGGCAGGAGGCCCGGATGCAACAGCAGCAAAATGGTCTGCATTACAGCTGGGCTTCTTTGCTCAGGATGTGTACAAAGGCATCAATAACCTGACACTGACTGGCGGTATTCGCGTGGATGTGCCAGTTTACCTTTCTGACCTGCCCAAAAACAATTATGTAAACTCCATTGATTTCAATGGTGAGAAACTGCGTGTGGGTGGATGGCCCGAAGTTAGGCCCCTCATTTCGCCCCGTATTGGTTTCAACTGGGATGTGAATGGCGACCGCTCCACACAGATCCGTGGTGGTACAGGCGTTCTCACAGGTCGTATACCGTTCGTGTGGTTGTCAAACGCTGTAAGCAACAACGGTCTGTATTTTGGACAGTTTTCCTCAACGAACGTTCCGTTTGATCTGACTGGCGATGGATTCCCGTACAACTTCGCTCAGACACCCTATGTCGCGACCTCAGAAAATTTCTCTGATCTCGTGGGTGGCAACCCGACGCTGGTAACCAACCCGTTGAACCGCAACTACGGTCGTTCTTCCATTGTGCCCGCTGTGAATACAGTTTCCAAGAACTTCAAATTCCCTCAGGTATGGAGAAGCAGTATCGCTGTGGATCAGAAACTTCCCGGCGGTGTTGTGGGTACGCTGGAATTTATATACACCAAAGATATCAACGCTGTTCTGCTTCGTGATGCTAACCTGAAGCCGGCCACAGCAACATTGGCTGGCGATGGCCGCCCGTTGTATGGCGCAGCTGGCGCTGATCGCCAGATCATCTCCAATGATCGCCGCTTGTCCGGTGAGGTAGGCCAGGCACTCGTGCTCGACAATACGGATCAGGGACAACAGTGGAGTGTGACGGCGCAGTTCCGCAAAAACTTCACCAGAGACTTCACGTTGATGGCTGCCTACACCTATACGGATGCTCGTGAAATCAACCCGCAGAGCGGCTCAACAGCCGGTGGCGTGTTTGCTTCACAAGCAAACATCATGGGCCCCAACAACTCAGGTGTTTCGTACGCCAACGCACTGACGCCTCATCGCATCGTGGCTTATGGATCGTATCGAATTGAATACATGGGCCACCTGGCAACGACCATTGGTCTTACCTATGAAGGGCGCAGCGGATTCAACTACTCTTATTTGTACAGTGGTGATCCCAATAGCGATGGTGTCGGTGGCAATGACCTGATCTATGTTCCGAGGAATCAGAGCGAAATCCTCCTTGCCTCCAGTAACGCCAATGATCCCCGCTCCATCAACGAGATATGGACGCAGTTGGACAACTACATCAATCAGGATGAATACCTCAGCGCTAACCGCGGTAAGTATGTAGCCCGCAACGGCGCCTATTCACCCTGGGTAAACCGCTTGAACTTCAGCTTGCTGCAGGATTTCTATATTGATGTGAAAGGCAAGAGGAATACACTCCAGTTCTCGGTGAACATCGAGAACCTTTTGAATATGATGAATAGCAGCTGGGGTTTGATTCGCGTCCCTTCGCGTACCCAGTTGATTCGCTTCGTTGGCTATGAGCAACCCCATACCGCCGGATCGCTATCATCGCCCACGGCTACGGCAGGACCTGCGGCAGCGATTGGAAGCCCATGGGCAGCAACCACAGGTCGCCCTATCTATGCATTTGATTTGAATGCAGACGGAAGGCCCTTAACGGCAACGAATAACTTCGACACATCGACCACAAGTGGTGGACGGTGGCAGTTGCAGCTTGGTTTCCGGTATATTTTCTAACCTACAACCTCTAACCGAATCAAATGAAAAATATCACTATATCGACTATTGCCTCGTTGAGCCTTCTGGTGGGCCTGCTGGCATGCAGCGACCCGGAATTGCCTTCAGCCAATCTGAACGCACCCGTCGCTTCGTATAAGGCAACATTTACGTTTGCCAATGCCACGGTAGATGCTCCTTCCCTGGATTTCTACGTAAATGGAATCAAACTGGGGACAGCAGCGCCTGGGGCAGGCCTTCCCCTCGTTACCCAGCTTCCAATCCCATCTTCCGGTGCTACCGGAAGTGCTACCGCCAACGCGTCCATTAGGGCCAAGGCAACCAGCGGTACCATTGGTGGTAAGGTGGGCAGCAGCGATCTGATCTATCGGTCGACGTCGAACGGTACAAACAACTTTGCTGCCGTAAACGGAGGGAATTATACGATCATCGCGGTTGACAGCATTAACCGTCCACAACCCGTTCGGCTCAATCGTAACACCGCAACCATTTCTTTTGCTGACGTTACATATTGGAATCCGAATACGCAGTCGATGATTACAGCAAGCCGCCGCGATTCACTCAACCCCGCGAACTGCCCGGCTTGTATTAACTGGGATGGTGCGGCGCAGACTCCTTCCACAGCTACTGAATATGCCAACCTTGTAACGGTCGGTCTTGTTCCTCTGGGTCTCACAGATCCGGGGGGCGTTCGATACTATGTGGTTAGCGACGTACCCCTCACATTCAATGCAGGTAACGTTGCAACCAATGCAGGTATTCGTTTTGTAAACGCCATAGCCAATTCCAATGGTGTTACAGCGGCAGCCAATACTAATGGTACGTTCGGCGGTCCGCCGATCTGGGTGCGGTTGCGTCCGGCGGCTGGTCCAAACATCACCCTTGGTTCAAACACAAACAGTGTGGTGAGTGCTGCGGGTGGATTCAATCCTACCGTGGGATCACGGACAACGGGCAATTTAGCTTTCACTACACAGGCGATTGCTGCTGCAGGTGTACCCACCTCCTATACACTTGAGGTAAGCTCCGATGCTGGATACGCGACCATCCTGTACAGCGCAACGGTGAGTTTTTTGCCAGGGAAGAACTATACGGTCTTTGTCCGGGGAATCGTGGGTGGTACGGGTCCCAAAGCCATCGGTCACGGAATCCTTACCCACTAATCGTTCACCATCTAATTGAAAATGACTATGAAAAATCTGAATATAACCCGAAGGATTCTGTTGGTGGGTGTATTTGCGTTAACCCTGGGCAGTTGTAAGGACGATTTCACATCGCCAACCGGACTGACGGGTAAGACGATCGCCGCCACCATGGCCGCCGATCCAAACTTTACGCTCTGGAACGCTGTGCTGAACAGAGTGGGATTGTATGCATCGCTGAACAACAACAACTCCGGATTGTACACAATCTTTGCGCCATCTGATCCGGCCATGACCACGTATCTCGCTGCCACCTATGCAGCACAACTCACGCTTCCGGTGACGGAGACGAGCCTGCTCGCGTTTATGGATGGATTGACGACAACGAGCAACCCAACGCTGGCAAGTTTTGTCAACACGCTGGTACCCGTTGTCAACTACCACATGGTTAGCTCCAAGCTTACGTCAAGCATGATTACGGGCACCCAGACGTTTTCTACATTGAATGGCGCCAGACTCTCTGTTTCCAAGGTAGGCTCAGCGGTCATTCTAAACGGAAACAGTGCAACCAATGGCGCTACAGTAACAGCGGTTGACTTACTTGGCTCCAATGGTGTGGCTCATACCATCGATCGGGTAATGGCTGTTCCAGGAACTGCCACAGTGCTTACACCGCTGGGGTTGACCATCAGCTATAACACCAACCCGCCAACGGTTACCGGTGGCACCACCTCGGATGCTACTGACACGGATTTTGACCTCCTCGCTGCGTTGATTCGTTATACGGGCACAACACCGACAATTCTGCCCAATACATCCCCATTGCCAGATTTCACGATCTTCCAGCCCAACGACGGCCAGATCCGCGCTTATATGGTAGCGATTGATCCTACCTTGACTACGGAAGCCCTTTGCTATGCGTACATCGCAGCTCTTACTCCGACCACGGCCACCAGCCCCACCTTGGCTGATTTAACTGCACTCGTACAGTACCATGTAGTGCCCGGCCGTTACCTTGCTCAGGATCTTACGGATGGCTTAGTGCTGAAAACGTTGCTGACAGGCAAAGACCTGACAGCAGGTGTTGCTCCAGGGCCTCCGGCTATCTACACCATCAAGGATGCGAATACAGGTGTCACAGACCCCACGGTTACCAGCGCCAATATTCTCACCAATAGCGGTGTGTTGCACACCATCAACGGCGTGCTGCGATCGAATTAGTCAGAGCTGAATACTGAATAAGCAAAGGAGGCCCGCATGGCCTCTTTTGTTATTTAAGGGATTTACGTATTTTGACCTATGGCAAGAGCAGTCTTCACACGTTGGTTTCTGCTTTATCTGCTGTTTTTTGCGGGGTGTACCTGGACATCCAACCCTACGGCTTTTACCGCTACGCCCGAAGTAACCATTGACCTTACCGAGATTCGGGAGCGCGGATTCCTGCAGGCGATCGTTGATAATAACTCGATCAGCTACTTCATCTACCGGGGTCAGTCCATGGGGTATGAGTACGAGTTGCTCCAAAGCCTGACGAAACATCTCAACATTGATCTCAAGATCAAGGTCATTAGTGGTATCGAGCAGGCCATTGACTTGCTAAACAAGGGAGAGGGTGATCTCATCGCCTTTCCATTGACCATTACCAAAGAGCGGACAGCATACCTTTCTTTTACAGATGCACAATTCAATACT
The DNA here is from genome assembly GCA_964392375.1 of uncultured Ohtaekwangia sp. Classification (GTDB taxonomy): domain Bacteria; phylum Bacteroidota; class Bacteroidia; order Cytophagales; family Cyclobacteriaceae; genus ELB16-189. The sequence goes on from CAYMPU010000010.1 coordinate 64,067, forward strand.
TGTCAGGTGCTCGTGCAAAAGAAACCGGCCAATTGGCGTCGAATGCCTCCTTCCCGGATTGAGAGGATGATGATCAGGAACCCTGTTGACCTGATCGGCAAGAAGGTTTATGTCATGAATGAGTCTTCATTCAAGGAACGCCTTGAGAATCTCTCGCAGGAGATTGGAGGAGAAATCATCATCGAGGAGGACAGCGCCACGGCAGAAACCGAATCGCTTATTGAAAAGGTTGCCAAAGGAGAAATTCATTTGACAGTTACGGACCAAACCTTAGGCATGGTAAATTCCATATACTTCCCAGATCTGGATGTTAACACGGTGCTGAGTCTACCGCAGCAAATAGCTTGGGCCGTTCGCAAGAATTCCCCCGAACTTCAGGCGGCGGTGAACAGCTGGCTTGCATCGCTCAAGCAGAATGGCCGCTTTAAGACCCTCTACAATAAGTACTTCAACAACCCGAGATCTTCCCAGATCAGAATAAGCAGCGTGTATTCCTCACTGGGAGGAAGTAAACTTTCACCCTATGACGAGGAAATAAAGCGGGAAGCAAAGAACCTGGGATGGGATTGGCGATTGCTGGCTTCGATCATCTACCAGGAGTCGAATTTCCGGCCCAATGCGGAATCGTGGGCAGGAGCCGTTGGGTTGATGCAGCTAATGCCAGCTACAGCACTTGAGTTTGGCGCCATTGACCGAACAAATCCCCACCAAAGTCTGAAAGCCGGGGTGCGTTATCTGAAATACCTCGATAAGCTGTGGTCGAAGTATGTAAAGGATCCTGGGGAACGAACCAAGTTTGTATTGGCATCGTATAATGCTGGCCTTTCTCATATCATCGATTCGCGGAATCTTGCCAAGAAGTACGGGAAGGACCCAGCAAAGTGGGATGATGTTGAATTCTTTCTTCAACAGAAATCAAACCCGAAATTCTACCGCGACCCGGTAGCAGTAGCCGGCTATTGTAAATGTGAAGAGCCGGTGAATTACGTGCGTGATATCCTCGCTCGCTATGAGGAGTACAAAATTCTTATCGCAGCGGCTTAAGCTGACTTACGATCTTACGAAAGTCCAACTGCTCCCATGTTTTCTCGATGTCGGGTGTTTGCATGACCGAATCCATGATAACCTTTTGCCTTCGCCCCATTTCCATTGCGTCCGAATAGCGAATTTCATCATGGAAGGCGACCATGGAATACAACGGAATCCATTCTTTGGGATATAATTCGTGGAGCCTGGACTCAATCTTCTTGCGTAGCAAGAAGTCGGGGTCTGCCACAAGGTCACGCATTTCGACGAAGTTGTCGAGTGCCAACTGTGCGATGGCATCCGAATCAGCCTTGCGCAGGCGCTGGTATTCAGGAGCTACCTTTTGCCAGTCATCCCCGTACGTGTCCAATAACCGGTTCAGTACTGCGCAATCCTCAAAGCCGGCATTCATCCCCTGACCGTAGAACGGTACAATCCCATGAGCGGCATCACCGATGAGCATCGTGCTCTTTTTTACCCATGGATTACACCGTATGGTGACCAAAGATGCGGTCGGATTGTCACGGAAGTCTTCCAAGAGTGAGGGCATTAGTGCCAACGCATCAGGAAACGTTTTCTGAAAAAATGCAGTGATATCTTCATTGCTCTTTAGCTTGTCAAAGGACTGGTCGCCTTCAAACGGGAAGAAAAGGGTCACAGTGAACGTGGCGTCTGGATTGGGTAAAGCGATCAGCATGTAGCTTTCCCGAGGCCAGATGTGCAACGCCTCCTTCTCGAGTAGAAACTCTCCCCGATCACCCGGTGGAATACGCAATTCCTTATAGCCATGCTCAATGTAGTGTTGCGAATATTCGAATCGATCGGAAACCTGGAGGGCTGCACGAATGGCCGAATAGGCGCCATCAGCGCCAATGATGAGATCCGACTGGTGATGACGGATATCATGCTGATTTTGAAACGTGAGCTCCGTCTTCTCCAGATTCACATCCATGCACCGGTACTCGAAGAAGAACTTGACACCCCGTTTTTCAGCTTCGTTCATGAGGAACATATTCAAGCCACTCCTTGATATGGAGTTGATGTACTGGCCGGCAGTGCCGTATGGCTGGTACGTCAGTTTTCCCTGAAGATCATGCATGAGCCGTCCCTTCATGGGAACAGAATGCTTCTTCATCTCATCGGCGAGACCCACTTCTTCCAGAGCCCGGATGCCCCGGTTGCTCAGCGCCAGGTTGATGGATCGCCCCCCGCCCAGGAAGTTCGTGCGCATATCAAATCGCCGCTCAAAGACTGAAACCTGGTACCCGCGACGAGCCAGATAAATCGACAGCAGCGAGCCCACAAGGCCGGCGCCAACGATGCTGATGGTTGTAGGTTTCTTTTTCATACGGCGACTTTAGTTTTTCAAGTTGGCAACGGCACTGATCCAATCATATGATGAAAATCAGGCCAAAAGGCTGATGTCTGACGCCAACGACTAGAGAGCGTCAGCAAAAATCTCGGTAAAATGGAATACGTCTGCGAATCTATTGTATAAAGGTATCGGAGCTACACGGATGACATTAGGCTCGCGCCAATCGGCAATCACGCCCCGACGGGTAATGGTATCAAATACTTTACGGCCATTCTGCTTCATGAGGATGGAAATCTGGCAACCTCGGGAACTCGGTTCCGACGGGGTGATCATTGTGAATTTCTTTTCTTCCGGATCCATGGCGCGGAGCAGATCAGAAAGATAGCCCGTGAGGAGCAGGCTTTTGGCGCGGAGTGCCTTCATCCCAGCTTCTTCGAAGATGGCTAGTGAGGCAATATGCGCCGCACCGGTCAGTACCGGAAAATTGGAGAGCTGCCATCCATCTACACCGGGCATGGGATGAAACCCTTTTTTCATTTTGAACCGATGTGCTTCATCATGGCCCCACCAGCCTGCCAAACGCAGCAGTTTGCCATCGGAATGCCGCTTATGAACGAAGGCACCTGCTATACTCCCGGGACCTGAATTCAAGTATTTATAGCTGCACCATACGGCGAAATCAACGTCGTCGTCGTGGAGATGTAAAGGAACATTGCCGATGGCGTGCGCAAGGTCGAAACCAACGAATGCGCCAACAGCATGCCCCGCGGCAGCAATGGCCTTGATGTTGAAGAATTGCCCTGAATAATACTGAACGCCACCAAAAAGGACCAGAGCAACTTGACTACCATGTTCACGAATGGCGGCAACAATGTCTTCGGTGTGAAGATGGTGCTCTCCAGCACGGGGCATCAATTCTATTAAAGCCGTCTTTGGGTCAAGGCCACTCAAGCGGATTTGTGATTCCACAGCGTACTGGTCCGATGAAAACGCACCTGCCTCCGCGATAATCTTAAACCGTTTTGCCGACGGTCGATAAAATGTTGTCAACATCAGGTGGAGATTCACCGTGAGCTGGTTCATGGCCACTACCTCGGACGGCTTTGCACCAACCAGTCTGGCTAGTGGTTTCTTGGTCAGGTGGTGATAATACAGCCATGGTCTCTTGCCATGGAGGTGCCCCTCAACACCCAACGCTGCCCAATCATGCAATTCCTCAAGGATATACGTCTTTACCGATTTCGGTTGAAGCCCGAGGGAGTTTCCGCATAGATAAATGGCTTCTTTCCCATTAACCTTAGGAATGTGGAATTGTTTTCTGAATTTCTTCAGCGGGTCTTTCTTGTCCAGATTTTGGGCAAAGGCGAGAGAAAGCTTCGAGCTCATGCGTTGGGACTATGCAATAGGATGGGTTGATTCAATAAGTTGTTGATGGTGTCGGGCGTGGTAGGCAGTAAAGTAAAGCATCTCGCGAAGGGTCAGTTTTCCAAGCAATGGATGTGGGAGGATTAACGTGTCGAGCTGTTCTTCTGAAAAATTTTCCATCCGGTTGCATAACGACGCTACCGTTTTTTCCAGCTCCGCATAAACGGCAGCTGGATTTTCCGGAATGCCAGGGACAAATGGTTTTGAGGCAGTCCCGCCAGCAGCCAACTTGGCTTTGTATTTGGCAATCAAATCATCGTAGGTGCGGCTCTGACGGTTGGCCCTGCCAAAGATCAATGGCAGAACAAACTTTGGCAGAGAAAAAGCCAGCGTTACAGGATGCACGCTTTTCACCAGATGTTCTGCTTGCTGAGCAGGACTCCATTTGCCAGGCGCTGCTGCGTGCACCTGTTGAGGTGGTATGGAGCGAAGGAGGGAGGTAAGGGCCGCATAATTTCCGACCAGCGACCGTTGAATTTCAGCCTTCATCATAATCAGACAAACCGGGGATCAGCATCCATGACCGTACCGCACTTCTTGCAGGTGCGAAGTTCTTTGGAGCCGTAAAAATCGCGGAAGCGAGGGATAAAATCCGTCTCAATATTGTTGAGATGGAATGTGTACTCGTGGAGCTTATTGTTGCACGATTCGCAGAACCACATCAGGCCATCGTCTTCCGAGGCCGTACGCTTGCATTCGATCACAAGACCAATGGAGTTGGGTGTTCGGATGGGCGAGTGGGGTACGCGCGCGGGCAGTAAAAACATGTCACCTTCGTTGATGGGAATGGACACCGCTTTACCATCCTCCTGGATATTGACGGTAATGTTTCCCTCAAGCTGGTAATACAGCTCCTCAGTCTCATTGTAGTGATAATCTTTACGGGCGTTGGGTCCCGCAACGATCATGACGATATAGTCACCAGCATCGGCATAAAGGTTCTTGTTGCCTACCGGTGGCTTTAGCAATTGACGGTTTTCTTCGATCCATTGCTTCAGGTTAAAAGGTCTTCGGATGGCCATAGTACGTATGCATTGAGTATGTAAATCTAAGGGTTTTCAGTCTATCTTTATCACCATGGAACTCGGACTAACAGGGAAACGAGCACTGGTTTGCGGCAGTACCCAGGGCATAGGAAAGGCTTCGGCCATAGAATTGGCGACTCTCGGTGCCAGCATTACACTGGTGTCGCGTGATAAGGCTAAACTCAAGGATGTCTTGAAGGAATTGCCAAAAGCCAACGGGCAGGACCATGATTCACTGGTTGCAGATTTTAACTTTCCGAATCGTCTGGAATCGGCTCTTGAGAAGTACACCTCAAATCACACCGTTCACATCCTGGTGAACAATACCGGTGGACCACCGGCAGGCCCTGCATTCACTGCAACATTGGACGAATTTACCAAGGCCTTTGCCAATCATTTACTGTGCAACCAAGTACTTGTTCAGGCATTGGTGCCGGGCATGAAGAAGGAGAAGTACGGAAGGATCGTCAATATTATTTCTACTTCAGTGAAAATACCAATACGTGGACTTGGTGTATCCAATACCATACGGGGCGCCGTGGCCAACTGGTCAAAAACACTTTCCGTGGAGCTCGCACCTTTTGGGATTACCGTCAATAATGTACTGCCGGGTGCATCGATGACTGGACGACTGGAGTCCATCATCCGTGAACGCTCGTTAAAGCAAAAGAAGAGTCAGGAGCAGGTATTGGAGGAAATGATCAGCGAGATTCCTGCTGGCCGCATATCGTCACCAGCCGAAGTAGCTGCTGCCGTTGCATTCCTCGCCTCTCCAGCAGCAGGGTATATCAATGGAATCAACCTTCCTGTCGATGGTGGCAGAACGGGAAGTTTGTAGGAGCCAAGCGGAGATCATCATGGAAAAGATTGCGAACTACATTAATGGGGAATGGGTGGCTCCGATATCCGGAGCCTATCTGGACAATATTAATCCGTCAATAGGAGCAGTGTATGGACTGATACCGGATTCCGATGGCCGGGATGTTCAGAAGGCAGTCGAGGCAGCTCAACAGGCTTTTGATTCCTGGTTGGGCTTGCTGGCCGAGAAACGTTACGCGGTACTTGCGCGCATCGCCGATCTGATCGATCGCGATGCGGATGCATTGGCGCGCGCCGAGAGCATCGATCAGGGAAAGCCTGTAAAGCTTGCGAAGAGCATGGATATTTATCGCGCGGCGGCAAATATTCGGTTTTATGCAACGGCGGCGATGCATGTGACATCGGAAGCGCATGCATCCGGGCTGGAGGCTGTGAACTATACGCTGAGGAGCCCTGTAGGGGTAGCGGGTTGTATTTCTCCGTGGAACCTGCCCTTGTACTTGTTCACCTGGAAAATTGCGCCGGCCCTGGCGGCAGGCTGCACTGTTGTTGCAAAGCCCTCAGAATTGACGCCAATGACAGCCTATATGTTTACCAGGCTTTGTGGAGAGGCGGGGTTGCCTCCTGGCGTGCTCAATGTCGTGCACGGCCTCGGTCCAAAAGTAGGTCAGGCAATTGTGGACCACCCCGGAATCCCGGCAATCTCCTTTACCGGAGGCACAGTTACCGGTAAGAAGATTACAACAAGTGCGGGCCCAATGCTCAAGAAGCTCTCCCTCGAACTTGGCGGAAAGAACCCCAATATCATTTTCGCAGATGCTGATTTTGAAAAGGCGGTCAGCACATCCATCAGCAGTTCGTTTACGAACCAAGGTGAAATTTGTCTATGCGGCTCGCGCATTCTGGTTGAACGCTCCCTGTATGATCGCTTTCTGGCTGAGTTTGTCCGCCAGACTAAGGAGATCGTCGTAGGCGATCCGCTGGATGAAACGACAAGGATGGGAGCCCTGGTTTCAGAAGGGCACATGCAAAAGGTGCTATCGTACATTGATCTGGCCAAGCAGGAAGGAGGTACTATCGTCATAGGTGGCCGAAGAATTACCATCCCTGGGCGCTGTGAAAAGGGCTTCTTTTTGGAGCCGACTGTTATCACGGGGCTTTCCCAAGATTGCCGCACCAATCAGGAGGAGATTTTCGGACCTGTAGTTACGATAATGCCATTTGACACCGAAGACGAGGCTGTTGCCCTGGCCAATGGTACGACGTATGGTTTATCAGCAACCTTGTGGACAAGCGACCTTACCCGTGCCCACCAAGTTTCGGCAAAACTCAAGAGCGGGATTGTCTGGGTCAATTGTTGGCTATACCGCGATCTTCGAACGCCGTTTGGGGGAACCAAACAATCCGGCGTTGGCCGAGAGGGTGGCTGGGAAGCCATGCGATTCTTTACAGAAGCGAAGAATATTTGCATTAGAATCTAGAAAGTTTGTGATGCCAAGTCAAGCCGTTGACATCAAAGCGCCCTTGTCAATTGCCCATTTGTCAGTTTAATGGAGTTGGTGAATTCAAACAGCATCTATGTCCTTCTTCGATCACCGCAGTGTCTTCTTTTCTCTTCTCGGCTATCCGATGAGTTACCTGGAGTTTTTCGGGACACTGGCTGGCGGTATTGCTGTTTGGTTGTCGGCTCAAGGGAACATCTGGAGCTGGTCTATTGGCATCATTAACGTTGTGTTGTTTTTCTTTCTTTTCTACCAGGTTCAGCTCTACCCCGACATGTTCCTCCAGGTCTTTTTCTTTGTCACGAATCTGATTGGATGGTGGCGTTGGGCGCACCCTCGGCCTGGCGAAGAGGATCGGCGGAAAGAGTTGCGCGTAAGCTGGATGCCCGTGAAGGAGACCCTTGCAATTTCCGCAATTACAATGACCGGAGTGCTGGCATTCGGTACTTTTGCGAGCAACCTTCATGAGATAATGCCAGCGCTTTTCCCGCTCCCCAGCGCCTTTCCTTATTTTGACTCCTTCGTTATGATGGTGAGTATTGCGGCCACATATCTCATGGTAGAGAAGAAGGTAGAATGCTGGGCCGCATGGATCGTGGCCGATGTCGTTGCGACCTATCTTTACTTCGCAAAAGGAATTCTGATTGTTGGAATTGAATATTTTGTGTTTTGCCTGATTGCTGCTTTTGGACTATGGCGGTGGCAACGGGAAGCTAGAGCATATAGCGCATGAAGCGGGGAATTGTTGCAGGTAGATTCATGCCTTTACACAAGGGGCATATTGCGCTCGTTAGGTTTGCTGCTGCCCATTGCGACGAACTTGTGATTTCCGTCTTTACCAACCCGGCGGATCCCATCGATAGTGAGTTGCGGATGGCATGGATTCGGGAAGAATTCATGCGTTATGTAAAAATCAGTGTTGTCAGGGTAGATGTTCCAGGTCCCGGCAATAGAACGTGGACCTCTGTTATTTCTGACCAATTTGGTCCCTTTAGCTTTGTGTTTGGTTCAGGCAACCGCGATGAGGCCCTGGCAGAAATGCTGGTAGCGTCATATATTTCCTTCGATCCGGGCAGGAATGAATTTCCGATTTCCGGGAGAGACATTCTTGAGCACCCCTTTCGGCACTGGGATTATATAGCTGCTCCTGCCCGCGGTTATTTTGTCAAGCGCATCTGTTTCTATGGACCGGAGAGCACGGGGAAGTCCACGCTGGCTAAGCGATTGGCAGAACACTACAAGACAGAGTCTGTCCCTGAAGTGGCAAAGGAATTCATTTCTTCAAACCAGTTTTCCGAGGAAGACATCATCCGCATCGGTCACGCCCAGACGGTGAGGGTACTGCAGAAGACCGCCATAGCCAACAAAGTTCTTTTTTGCGATACCGACTTGATCACCACACAAATCTATTCAGATATCTATCTTCGTTTGATCCCTACAGTGCTAAAGTCACTGGAACTGCAGGTCCGGTATGATCAGTATTTCCTCTTTGATATTGACGTGCCATGGGTATCCGACGGGCTCCGGGATCTTGGCGACAAGCGCCAAGAGATGTTTTTGCGATTTAAGAGCGAACTGGAGCAGCGCGCAATTTCCTACACGCTATTGAGCGGTGATCATGCTCGTCGGGAACAAAAAGTGCTTAAATATGTGGATGACTTGCTGGCGAACGGCTAACACGGTATTCCGTGGATCAGGCATTTAAGGAGACCCTTCCGGCACGGTACCCCTTCAGAGCGTAGAAGAGGATGAACAAATAACAGGGTACAACAATCCAAAAGAATGCAGCTGGGGCCCCCAGAGAAACAGTTGCACGTGCATAGATCTGTGGGATGATGGCACCCCCGGCAATGCCCATAATCAAAAGTGCGGAACCAATTTTTGTAAAAGCACCGAGGCCGTCGATGGCCAAAGGAAAGATGGCAGGCCACATCAAAGCATTTGCGAAGCCGAGCAGGGCAATAAACACGATCGAAGTGTAGCCAGCAGTCATGTAAGCTAAGGCACTGAACAGCACGCCGACAACGGCCGAAATGGCCAGCGCGCGTTCTTGTTTGATGTACTTCGGAATGGTCAGGATGCCAATAATGTACCCGGCGACCATGGACCAGAGCGTGTATGAAGTAAAATTCTTGGCTTCGTCCAGACTGATACCGATCGCCTTGCCGTATATACTGATCACATCTCCAGCCATAACCTCTACGCCGACATAAACGAAGATGCAAAATGCTCCAAGGAGTGTGTGGGGAAACTGAAGAATACTTGTCTTACCCTCATTTCCTGAAGCCTTGTCAGTTTCCGTTGAATCAATTTCTGGCAATGCCGAATAGCGTATCATGACCGCAAGCAGAATGAGAACGGCGGCCATAATACCGTAAGGAAGGATGACACGGTGCGAGAGTTCTTCCAGCAGGAGGGTCCGTTGGACAGGGTCCGTAGCGGATTGAATTTGACTTTCGATCTCACTGGCTCCGCGGAGCACGATGGCGCCGAGAATGAGTGGACTGATGGCTCCGGCCACCTTGTTGCAAATACCCATGATACTGATGCGGCTGGCAGCACTTTCCAGAGGACCAATTACGGAAATGTAGGGGTTTGAGGCTGTCTGCAGAAGTGAGAGGCCCATGCCCTGAACGAAGAGCCCGGCTAGAAACAGTGAAAAGGTTCTCTCCAGAGCCGCCGGTATAAAGAGAATGGCCCCTATAGCCATCGTCGCTAGGCCCAGTGACATGCCATTCTTGAATCCTGTATTCTCCAAGATCATGGATGACGGGATAGCAAGGAAGAAGTAGGCCATGTAAAAGGCAAACGTCACCATGAGCGCCTGGGCATCGGACTGAAGGTCGCAGGCCAGTTTAAGAAAGGGGATAAGTGTACCGTTAAGCCAGGTAACAAACCCAAAAATGAAGAACAGTGCCCCGATGATCACTATAGACATCGTGTAGCTGGAAGAACGTGGGGTAGCTGACATGATACTAAAGTATGGATAAAGTTTTGGATTGAATGTGTATTTTTAGGCTAGCGTATGCTTTCCACCTCTTAATTCTTGTACGTTGAAAAATAGCAAAACACTTTCCCTTCTCGTCATGGCAGCCGGTATGGGAAGCCGATACGGCGGCATCAAGCAAATCGATGGCTTTGGGCCCAACGGGGAAACCATCATGGATTATTCACTCTTCGATGCGCTGCGCTCGGGTTTTGGGCGGATCGTTTTTGTCGTTCGTCAGGAAATCCTGGAAACGGTCAAAGAAATCTTCCTTCCTAAGTTACAAGGCAAGGCTGACGTTCATTTCGTCATTCAATCGTTAGATAAATTTGTCCCATCAAAATACGGCACCATTGAAAGGAAGAAACCCTGGGGAACCACTCATGCGATGCTTTGTGGCAAAGAGGTCATCGATGGCCCCTTCGCCGTGATCAATGCCGATGATTTTTATGGCAAAGATGCATTCGTCTCACTGGCACAGTTCTTCCAGTCTGCTGGACCTGATGAGCATGCCATGGTAGGCTATACGTTGAAGAATGTGCTTTCGGATCACGGCAGCGTTTCTCGCGGCGTGGCCGAAGAACGCGACAGTGAAGGATATCTCAAAGTGCTCAATGAACTCGCAAAGATCATCAAGAGAGATGGTAAGATTCTGTCTATTGAAGAAGCGGGTGAGCGGGAACTGAGTCCTTCCCTTCCGGTTTCCATGAATTGCTGGGGTTTTCAAGCCAACGCCTTCCCGTTGGCCGAAGAAATGTTCAGGGCGTTTGTTGAGAAGAATATTGGCAACCCGTCAGCAGAATTCTACATTGCCCTACTCGTCAATGAAATGATCAAGCAGAAGCGTGGTCGCGTTAAAATCGTGTCGGGCGGAAATACCTGGTTTGGCGTAACGTATAAGGAGGACAAGCAAGAGGTTTCTGGGAAAATTCAACAACTCGTGAGTTCAGGGGTTTACCCGAACCGATTGTGGTAGCTTATGGAAACCGGGTTTGCGCCACCGAATGATTGAAGCAGCAACCGTACTGCCATTGTTTGGTCTCCGGATTGGCGACTACGTCATTGAACGTATTGGCTCCGGACACATTCATCAAACGTACCGAATTGCCGGAGCGAGAAATTTCATACTTCAACGGGTCAACAAGAATGTCTTCAAGGAGCCGGATGTGATCGCTGCTAATTTGCGACATGCCGCTGATTATCTAAAGCGGCAAGTTCCGGATTACAGTTTTCTCACGTCCATACGGTCTGTTGGCGGTCGTGAAATGGAGTATGACGCAGAGGGCTTTCCCTGGCGACTCTTCCCTTACATTGAAAATACCATGACGGTAGACTCCGTGTCTACTCCGGATCAGGCCCATCAGGCAGCAAGTGAGTTTGCCCGGCTTACCCGTTATCTGGACCAGGTTGATGTGAATTTGTTCCAGCCGACCATACCGCGCTTTCACGACTTGTCCTTGCGCAGAAATCAATTTGAAGAAGCGCTGGCCGTTGCCGGTGAGCGAGCCCAGGATGCGGCCGATTGTGTTCGACAATGTCAAGCGGCATATCCGCTTGTTGACAGGTATGAAAAACTAATTGCCAGCGGATCGCTCAGACTCCGCATCGTTCATAATGACACCAAAATCAACAATGTGTTGTTTGACAAATCCACCGGGATGACGGCAGGGGTAATTGATCTGGATACACTGATGCCGGGTTATTTTATTTATGATCTTGGTGACATGGTTCGGACCTTTGTGTGCCCGGTGAGTGAGGAGGAGAGTGATCTTTCGCAGATTGCTTTTCGCCACGCAGTGTATGATGCCCTGTTGAAGGGTTATTTGTCAGAGATGGGAAGGGTGATGTCAGATGCAGAACGAGCCGCCATTCCATTCGCCGGTAAAATGATGACCTATATTATGGCGTTGAGATTTCTGGCCGACTATCTCCGGGGCAACACATACTATCACATCACCTACCCACTGCAGAACCTTGTTCGTGCAAAGAATCAACTTAGACTCTTGGAAGTAATTTCTGAGCAGCTGCCCGAGTAGGCAGGCTTAATCCATGGGCACGTTGACGTGCCGTTCAGCATGGTAGGAGGACCGCACCAGTGGGCCGGATTCAACATATTTGAGCCCTCGCTTTAAGCCCTCTTCTTTATACATCGCAAACATATCAGGGTGAATGTACTCGGCGACCTCCAGATGCATCTTGGTTGGCTGAAGATATTGTCCCAGTGTAAGAATCATCAGTCCGTGATTCACCAGATCATCCATGGCTTTGAACACCTCTTCTTTGGTTTCGCCAACACCCAGCATGATGCCGCTCTTCGTGCGTTTCCCAGCTTCACGAATACGCCTTAGCTGCTCAAGACTCCGTTCGTATTTTGCTTGTGGTCGAACACGTCGATACATGCGTTCTACAGTTTCTACGTTGTGGCTCACTACTTCTTGGCCGCCTTCGATCATCCTGGATAATGCATCCCAGTTTCCTTTTGTGTCGGGTATTAGCGTTTCTATGGTGGTGTCCGGGCTCTCTTGTTTGGTACGCACTACTGTCTGGTACCACACTTCCGCCCCGCGATCCTTTAACTCGTCACGATTGACTGACGTAATGACGGCATGTTTTACTTTCATCAGCCGGATGGCCTCCGCAACGCGACGAGGTTCATCCTGATCGTACTCTGTTGGGCGGCCTGTCGCAACAGCGCAGAACGTACAACTGCGCGTGCAGACATTGCCGAGGATCATGAATGTGGCTGTACCCGCCCCCCAGCATTCGCCCATGTTGGGGCAATTGCCGCTTTCACAAATGGTGTGAAGCTTATGGGTGTCAACCAACTTGCGAACGTTGGCATATGCAGGTCCGACCGGCAGCTTGACCTTGAGCCAGTTGGGCTTACGATTGCGGGTTTCCTCCGGAATGACGGGTAGTTCGATCACGTTGGCACAGGATTACTCCAACAACAACTTACTTGCCGATAAGTTCCTTGTATTGTGCGTCGGAAAGTAGCCCATTGATATCTGCCGGATTCTTGAGTTCGATTTTCACCATCCAGCCTTCACCGTAGGGATCGGCGTTAACTTTCTCCGGGCTGCCATCCAGTACTTTGTTCACTTCCAATACTTTGCCCGACACAGGCATATAGAGGTCGCTGACGGTTTTCACAGCCTCCACAGTGCCGAAAACCTCATGCGCAGCTACTTCTTTGCCAACCGTGGAAATGTCGATATAAACGATGTCACCAAGTTCGCCCTGGGCAAAATCAGTAATGCCGATGGTGGCGGTATTTCCCTGGACGCGGATCCACTCGTGATCTTTGGTGTATTTGAGCTCTGCGGGTATGTTCATAAATATGGGTTGAATAAAAGGTCAGCAAAAATAGGCGTAATATTCGTAAGGTAGAAATGGAAATCGTGCTCCCCGGAAGGGAAAAGCAGTCTATTGCGATAGATTGAAGAGCACTTTTAAGCCTACCCGGGTGGTGGAGCGGGGAAAGGAATTTGATACCAACGGCTCGTTTACGTTGCTGTCGACGTAAAACTGAACATTGAGTTTGCTGTTAACAGTGTAGCTCACGTTCGGCCTAACCTGGATGTTGATGTTACCGTTGGTGATCGTGTTTACCTCGTCTATTTTTCGTTGAATGGTTTGGTTATTGGTCACGCTGATGTTTAACCGAAAATTGATTTCGTTCTTCAGTGTTACTACCCTCCCCTGACTCTTCCAGGGCATCTTCATGTTGTTCTTAATGAAGCCGACTTCCAGCGACCAGTCTTTGGCATTTACTTCGGTGATCTGTGCGTTGGAGACGTTCAATGAAAGATCACGCTTGGTTTTGTACTCAAGGCGTGCCGTAAGCTTGCTCTTTGTGCGCACACTGATGCCAAACAGGGGAGCAAATTGTTCCGATATCATCACCTGACTGATCACATACACGGGGATGAGTTGCTGTTGACTATTGTACTGAGTAGCGTATATGCCATCATTGTAATCGGACAACGGCATGTTGTTCGTCACGTTTGTGTATTCGAGAGAGTTGGTAAAGTTGGCCACCGAATAGGTCGAAGAATATGCATGCGTGATGCTGATGCTTTGAAAGGTCTCTTTTAGAAAGCCAACTTTGGTCAACCCCGTGTAGTCCATACGCCAGTTAGGCAGTGGCGTCGATGGGAATGGCGAAAGACCGACCGTGTTGGCGTCTTTTCCAGTGTAGGCGGCGATGAAGGCAGGAATCAGCACATCTTGTGACTTGCCCTCATAGCCATTGCCAGTAATTGCGCTAAACCGCTGTTGAATGGTTGCAATGTTCTGTTCAAATTTTTTGAATACCATAGAGGAGAGACTCTCATTGTTTTCGAAGGTGGTGCCTATGGCGATGGTGGAGATGCGGTAGCTTCCTGTTCGGCTAGGGCTTAGTTCTACGTAATCGTCCACGTCAGCATCATATCGGAAGATTTCCTGAAACGACGAGGTGGTACTCTTCTTAACGTCGAGCTGAATCTTGAAGTCGGGTGTCAGTTCAAGCGACGTTCGAAGCCCCAGGTCGCGCGTGTCCGTCTGAACGAAGGGCGATGTAAGATTAGTCGCCTTGGTCAGCCATCCATTTTCTGCGGCACGGAATCGGATGTTGGGATCCTGGCTACCAAAAATGAATCCCCAACCCGGGGCGTCCAGGGTATTGTCAAAGCCCATAACATCGGGTGTTCCGGTAAATCCAGTTAGAATTGTCCCTTGGGTGATGTTGTATGTGCCCGTGATACTCCGCATGGACATAAGCAAGCGGAGGAATGCATTGATGGCCGCATAGTCCGGTGGCCGCTTTACGGTATCGGGTTTCATTTTTGCCTTTTCGGTCGGCGTTGGTTTTCGCTGAGGTGTATTGATTTTTTTCAAGTACCCCACTTTATTGTACAACTTGATCAGGTCAATTCTTCCGTTGAAACCCTGATCACGGTTGTTTTGGATAATGTTTCCGAGTTTGAGACTATCATTTCGCTCGACTGGACCGGCGCGCCAGAAGTACCCAACGTTATACCGGTACTCGAGGCCGAGCCAATCCGTCAGCGGAAGTTTATCAAAGGGTACCGTGTAATTGGCGGTGACTGTTTGTTCAAAGTTCTTTTTCCGACCAAAATGCTTCAGGTTGGTTGCCACGGAATCGCGGTATTCTTCGGCTGTGATGTATCGGCCAAGTTTGGTCGAGTAGCCTCCCGCCGGATCTACATCGGGCTCATCGATGATGGCGTTTACACGTGCGCTATAATCGAGCGTGAGCGACTTGGTGAGGTTCCAGTGAATATTGAAGTACCGGTTGAAAAGAAAGTACTTCTGAAGATTGGGCGGTGTAGAGGAAGCATTTTCCACGGAGTTCCGATATACAATCTTGCTGAAGGAACGGTCAAGTTCTCCACGAATGCTAATGGTTGCCGGCACAGGGTTGAAGTTGAAGTCCTTGACGAGAGTCAGCCAGGGTGATTTCCAGGGTCTTTTGGTAAAGGGATCGAACCCTTTGAAGGTGGGATTGAACTGCCAGCCAATGGCGCCCTTGATATTGCGCTGGGTGTTCTCGATAAGGTTGAAATTGGTTCGTGTAGCCTCACTGTAGGCATAGGTGAAGGAAAAGTTTTCAATGTCATAGATATAGCTCCGGGCATCGGGTTTGACCTTTGTCTTTCTAACGTTGGTGAAGTTGATACTTCGTCGAATGGCGTTATCCTGAATGATGGCAAGATAGTCGTTTCGTTGCTGGTCGGAGGTAAACGATTTCTCCATCGCGGAGATGCGCATGTCGGGGTTGGCCGGGTCAAAGTTGGGGTCGATCGTCGTCTTTTCGTAACTGACGAACATGGGTATCTTCAAACCGGTATTTCGAGGAAGCAATTTGTCGACCATGATGTTGGCGGAAATATCGAAGGAGGTGGTGGTTCCTCGTGCGCGTTCAGAGATCTTCGACTGCACGCCACCGAACCCGTAGGTGATGTGTCGTATGGATGTAGAGATGTTGCCCAGGTCGGCCAGTTTTGCATTCAGGACCCCATTTACCGCCCACCCAGGCGTGCGGTCAAAGTCCGTGAGACGCATTTCATCGGCCCATACGCATACGCTCAACGGCTTTGCATCATCGCGGGGATTGATGACGCCAATCATCATCAGTTTGACCTGACTGAGATCGGGTCGTCCGAATATTCGTATGCCATGCCGGTCGATGGGCTTTGGCCCGGCTAGTGGGTACAATTGGTCAAGCGGATATTTCTCCCGGTCACGGGCTGCCTTCAGCGCATAGAGTTCGTTGAGGTCAAGATCAATTTGATTCGCGTCCGGCCAGACGACACTGGCATTGGGGTCATTACCGTTGGGCGTGATTTTTAGTGGCAGCTGGATTTCATAATAGTTTTGATCAAAGTCGGTACCCAGGCGAAGAAAGGCAACGAGTTGATTGTCCTGAAGATTTTGTCCGTGGGCTGATAGGAACATCTTGATGCGGCCATAGTTGAAAAAGTCGAAACTGACGTTCTTATAAATGGCCCGTGCATCGCCATCCTCCAGGCTGGTCACGCACATCTGCACGGACTGCTCGTTCAGCCGTCGTTGAATAGACGAAGTAATGTCGCGATCGCGGGCAAGAGGAGGAACATAGGCGGGCTTCTCTGCATTTCCTTTCCCGTTCTCTTCCACGTTGACCACGGAGACGGAGAAGTTGTCGAGGTTGGGTTCCAGTTCTTCACTGAATTGCGACTGGGCAAGTCGTGCTGTGTAACGCCTCCACCGATTTCCAACGGCCCTGAAATTTGAGAATCGCAGGACCACGGGTTCCTTAAAGCCCGTAAGAATCATGCGCGCGTAACGGATAGATTTGAAACCGTTGATGGCACCAAACTTGTCTTCGAACTGCCGGATAGGGATCCGAACCAGGTACCAGGTAACATCGGTGTAGCCTTCCGGGGTTATCTTGTCGACAATGTACTTCTGCCCAACATCAATCTGGCCTGGCTTCAGGTCCAGATTGAAGATGTAATACTCTTCCAGTTCACTGAGCGTGTTGTCCTGGTTGAGATCTTCATTTTCCGGAATGTTGGATCCAGATTGTGCAAAGGCGTCATTGCCGTCAAGAATGGGAGAGTTGTTCTCCAGTCCATTGATCTTCTTGTAGCGCTCAAGGATTTTGGCATTTTCTGCATCGAGGTTGGAACCAAGAAAGTACTGAAAGTCATCGGCAGAGGGATCCTGCAGGACAATGGGTTGTGCCGAACCATTCACCTGACTGATAAAGCTTTGGAAGATTTGCTCTTCTTTTGTGTTGCCAACACCGTCCAGACCAACATCTTGATTTATCCGGGCATTGGGATCATTGTTGAAGGCGTTGTTCAGGTATTGCTGGGATGTCACAACCCCCCAATTGTTCTGAGAAACGCCACCCGCGGTTAAGTTTCCGTCGGTGGGAAGACCATTCTCGAAGGCATGCTTGCCATCGCGCATCAGGTCTTCGGAGATACTTCCGAGGTGAAAAATGAGCTTACCCCCGGTGGTGTTAGACTTTGGCTCATTGATACCATCATCAATGAGGCCGTTCTGGTTATTGATGAACGGGTCCATCAGCCAGAATTCAACGTACTCCACGTTTGATTTGTCAAAGTCAACTTCGGTCCGGATAGCGGTGGTTATACCAGCCCAGTTGTTTTCAGGCACCTTAAGGGTTCCGTCAAAGTTCAGATCGGGATTGAAGTTGTATGGCCCCCGTTCGGAGGGATAGAAAGCTATATCGAGTATCTGCTCGTAGAAATTACCCACATAGGGATCTTTGTATGGGAAGATTTCCTGCGGAAGGACCGGTCGCACGTAGTGGTTCTCAAGGTCCTTTGATGTGATGTTATCTGGCTTGTACTGACTGCTCTCACGGTAAAACAGATTGTCGATCTGGTACCATGCTAACCGGGCACGACGATAACCTGCGCGGACATCGTCTTTATCGCCGGCTATGGAGGACAAGTCAAAGCGAGGGTCGGCAGGTGTGTGGGCTAGTTTCCAACCAACCGGGTTCAGAAGACTGTATGGCGTTGCGGTATTTTCAAAGTCGTCAATAAATGAGGTTCCATCACCTTCAACAATGTTGGATGTCCCGGGAAGAAGTTGTGCGAATTCTGCGTTGAGCGTAAATGATGATTGTTCCTTGGTCTGGAGAAACGGAAGGGCATCGACCATCTTCGTGAGCAGCCGCGAGTTCTTGCGAAGGTTTACATCGAGACCGTACTGGTAGTTTGCAGCTGGTTCACTCCCGATCAGGTTGCGCGTAATGAGGGGGCGCTCATTGTAGTATAGCAATGTGCCCCCAATGTTAACGTCCTCATTCAATTTGTAGTCGAGTCGGGTTCCCAGGAGCGAGCGTGTCTGGAAAGCAAAGGGGTCCTGCTGTTCATACGTGATATTGATCGTCTTCCCGGAACTCAGAATGCCTTCGTTGAGAATAGTCACTTTGCCAAAGGTATAGTCAACCGTGTAGTCCACCTGTTCGCGTAGTGGCGTTCCTCCGGCATAAACCTTAACAGATCCTGGCGAGATATTGAACCCTTGAATGATGATATCTTTACCGGCGCCGGCTTTGAATGAGCCGGTGATGTAAAACTTATTCTTGGTGGCAACCAATTCGGCCTCTGCCTTAGTGGTTCGGTACAGGGTGTCGTAAACATACTTTTGTACCAACAATTGTTGCGTGTTGGCATTCGGCTCAAGCGCAAAGAGATTCCGCAGCGCCTTGTTGAACGGCTCGAGATACGGAAAGATGATGAGTCCCGTTTCCGGGTTGATGGTTATCTTCTCAACGTAGTCAAAGTTCCCGTCAGGCTGGGGGTCATTGTAGGGATTCAACCGGTCAAGGCCGAAAACTTCAATAAGTTGTTTGGTTCGCGCAACATCACCTTCCTGAAGCTGCGGATTGTCGATGCCCGAACGGTCATCGCGGTAGATCACACGTAACTGAAATCCATCCCGTTGCAGTTGCGTGACGTTCAAGTTGTAAATGTTCTTCATCATAAGATCCCACGTGGGTAGAATCTTGCCGAAATTGTCTTTCACAGAAATCTTGCGGGGCCGCAGCATTTTGAGAAAGACTACATCCTTTTCCCCTTTGTTGGAGTAATCTTCCGAAAGTTCGCCGACTTTATATTTGCGACCGTTGTACGTGTACTCAAAGGCGACAGCGATTGCTTCATCATTTTGCAGTTTGCGCTGAAGGGTAATGTAGCCGAGCTCTTTGTTGAATGAGAATTCGGTGGGCTGAAGTTTTCTTGCACTGGTGATTTTCTCATAGTCCGTGCCGCCAAGAAATGGTCTGCCGGCCGCCTCGCCACCAAACAAATTCTGAAGCTGTTGATCAATACCATCGGAGGCCAATGGCAATTGACTCACGAGTGAGTATAGATTATTGTTATTATTATCGGTGGGCGACCCGTCGGGCACCACGGTATTGTAATAATCTTTCCGGTAGGCTTTGTCCGATTCCCCCAGGTCCATCAAGCCCACAACATCGCGCAGCGTCTGGGTATCGTTTTGACGGTTGAGCAAATAGACTTCAACGCGTACGATATTAACGCCGGATGTGATCTGAGGTAGCGTGCTCAGCCAGACTTCAAATTTGTCACGGAAGAACTGGCCAAGAAAAAAGTGCCGGTTTTCATCGTAGTTGGATCCCACAATTTCAAATGGGCGTCCCTGCGCCGCACCATCGGTGCTTCCGTTGATGGAGATCGAGGACTGTTTCCCGCGTTGTGTGGTGGCGATGGCTGTGGCAAAAAGTTTTCCAAATTGAAACTGGCCTTTGATACCAAACAGGTTCTGAGCGCCAGTGATGAGACTGTTGTTCAGGGGCAGACTGACGTTACCGATTTCCAGTTTCTTAAGGATGTCCTCCTTGAAGCCGGTATACTCGATCTTCATTTGATTCTGAAAATCGAAGGAGTTGTTGTTGTCAAAGTTGGTGGTGATCTTCAGTTTCTCACCTACTTTTCCGGTCACGGCCAGGTTGATTTGTTGATCGAACTCAAAGCCACCGTTGGTTTGCTGTCGAATGGGTATCGCCGGGTTCTGAATCTGCTGCCACTGTCCACCGAAGTCGAGCGTCACAAACCCACGCGGGATGAGCTCGACGTAACTTCCACCAAAGATTCTGTCAAGAATAGGACTCGTGTATAGTTTGGGCAGGAGATTGCGACTGCTTACAGCGCTTTCTCCATCCATCGCCTGACCCTTGCTCTTCCAGTATCCCTTGAGTGTCGACTGGTTGTGGTACCGGTTGATTTCATCAAAGGTCATGTACGA
>CAYMPU010000011.1:0-6419 GCA_964392375.1 uncultured Ohtaekwangia sp.
CAAAGCAGGCGTGATAGCCAACACCGGTATTCTCAGCGGTAAGGACGTGATCAAGATGATCCGGGCCGGTGCTGCAGGGGTACAGGTGGTCAGCACGGTCTATAAGAAGGGCATTCACCAGATCGAGGTCATGCTGGAGGAGATGAAGACCTGGATGGGCAAGAAGGGATACAACAGCCTGGATGACTTCCGCGGCAAACTTTCCAAAGACAACCTCTCAGACCCCTTCGCCTACAAACGCGCTCAGTATGTTGATATTCTCATGAAGTCAGAGATGTTTCTGCAATACCATCCCAAACGGGGAGAGCTTCCCCATAATGAGGATTATTGAATCACACCCAAACACCTGCTGGCAGGCACGCAAACACTCAAACACGTAAACACTTAAACCCTCCTACGCGAGACGCTTCGGCGGGCAGGCACACAAACACTTAAACACACAAACACTTAAACACGTTTCACTATGGCAAAGATTGGAATCTTCTTCGGTTCAACAGAAGGCAACACCGAGCGGGTCGTTGGCCAAATTCAGGCAGCCTTTGGCGCTGACGCAGAGTCGTTCAATGTGAACTCCGCCTCGGCGGACGACATACAACCCTTTCAGTACATCATTTTCGGTTGCCCTACCTGGGAAATCGGTCAGCTCCAGGAAGACTGGGATGGATTTATTGATGAGATTGAAAAGGTAGACTACGCCGGCAAGAAAGTAACCTACCTCGGTCTCGGCGACGCTGATGGCTATCCCGACACCTTCCTCGATGCGCTGGGCACCATCCACGATCGTATCAAAGACAAAGGTGCGACATTCGTTGGCGGATGGCCCACCGAAGGCTACAACTTCGAAGCATCGAAGGGTGTGGTTGACGGTAAGTTTCTGGGTCTCGCCATTGACGAGGACAATCAGAAAGATTTGACGGCAGGCCGCGTGGAGAAGTGGGTCGCCGAGCTGAAGAAAGAATTTGTTTAGAACGTGTTTGTGTGCTTGGGTGTCAACGTGTCAACGTACGTTGACACCCTAACACGTTGGCACGTCGGCACCCAATCACGTTGACACGCAAACACGATTCCCCATGGCTGCGATACGGTTCAAGAAGCCAGTCTACCCCGTCGGTGAGCCCCTGCTAAACTACCTGAAGCAGACCCACCGCGAGACAGACGTACCGATCGCCTATGCCGATCTTCTTCAT
The DNA here is from genome assembly GCA_964392375.1 of uncultured Ohtaekwangia sp. Classification (GTDB taxonomy): domain Bacteria; phylum Bacteroidota; class Bacteroidia; order Cytophagales; family Cyclobacteriaceae; genus ELB16-189. Next base: position 1,188 of record CAYMPU010000011.1, read on the forward strand.
CACAACAGTGCCGTCACGTTCTTCGACAAGAAGGGGAGGGATACGATGTGGGAGACGCTTATCTACGGCGAATCAGACCGGCAGTTTATCCATGAGTGTTTACGGAAAGTTTACGCCCAGCTCAAGGTGGGAGGTGATGTCAACGTTATCGACCACTTGTACATCGATCGTGTGGACTATTGCCTGTATGCCAACACCCACCCGCTGCGCGTGCGGATCGTCAACCGCCTCAATGACCTCTTTGACTATTTCTATGTAAAGCGTGCCGACGCTTCGCGGATCTATGGCATGGAGTTGGAGCACCTGCTGTCGCCGAACAAGATCAGCTATCTGGTCAAAGGCAACACCTTGATTGAAGAGCACATCCCCGGAGTCCCCGGCGATGCCTTTATCAAAGAGTATCTTCTTCGTGAAGATTACAATCCCTTGCGCGTGGCCAAGGAGTTCGTAAAATTCAATGAGCGCAGCCTGGTGCAACTGCTCGGCGACATGCGCAACGACAACTACGTGGTGGAAGTGGTTCCCGATTTTGATGAGCTGTACTTCCGTCTCCGCGCCATCGACTTCGATCAATTTGCTTATGAAGGCGATGTAAAGGTATATATGCCACAATTCTTCAAGGAGAACAATCCCATCATCAATCTTGGATTGAAGAGCATGTCCTCCAAACTGGAGCTCCAGTATCAAAACGAAGAGCGCACCCGACTCCTCACCCGCGTCCGTGCCGGCGGTGCACACCTCGCGAATTTGTTGGAAGTTCTGCGGCAGGAAGAGTTATCTACTCCAGAAAATATCAGGCAACTGCGTGAATCGCTGGCAGAACTTTATCAGGATTCGTCGTTCCTGTTGGCAGGAACGATGGGGGAGATCCTGAGGAATAGTCTGCGGATGCTGGAGGTGTATCCTATTCGTAAGCGGGGTCCTGTCAGCGCAAAGCTTAGCGATTCTTAGCGCCTTCGCGCCTTAGCGGTAAATTGCCGTATCGTTCAATTGGCTGTGCTAGTTCTTCGATGTTCTCCCCTCCACCATGAACGTTCGGGATTTTCACCGCGAAGACGCTAAGGCGCGAAGAACGTAAGGTCGGCGTAATTTTGCTATTTTTACGAATGCCCTCTCTGGTTCCGAACTTCGAGTATGACATCTTCATCTCCTATCGCCATAACGATAACCGAAGTGGCGCTTCGACAGGCTCAGGCCAAGGCTGGGTAACGGAGTTTGTTAATGCATTACAGGAAGAGTTGGCAGCCACTATCAAGGAGCCGCTCACCATCTACTTCGATAAGAACCCCCACGACGGCCTGCTGGAAACCCATAGTGTAGACAAAAGTCTGGAAGGCAAACTCAAGTGCCTGATCTTCATTCCGATCATCTCCCAAACCTATTGCGATCCCAAGAGCTTCGCCTGGCAGTATGAGTTCTGCGCGTTCAACAAGCTGGCAAAAGAGGATCAGTTTGGAAGAGATGTAAAGCTGGGTAATGGAAATGTGGCGAGCCGGATTCTTCCGATCAAAATCCATGACCTTGATGCGGATGACAAGACCCTTCTTGAGAAAGAAATGGGAGGTGTGCTTCGAGCGGTTGAGTTTATCTATAAAGAGCCGGGCGTGAACCGGCCTCTGAAGTCAAACGACAACAAGGCCGACAACCTGAACAAGACAGACTACCGTAACCAGGTAAACAAGGTTGCGAATGCCATAAAAGAGACTATTACATCGCTTCGCAATCCTTCCACATTAGTCCGTCCATCCAGTAACCAGAACCCAGTGCCCAGCACCCAACCTCGCAGCAATCGATGGAAAGTAATCGGCGCTATGTTTTTCCTTGCCCTTGCAGCAATAGCCGGTTATTACTTCTACGGACAACCCCGGCATGAGGCCGGGGCAAGCTGGACAACGGACAACGATCAACCCATCCTTGACAAGTCCATCGCTGTTCTGCCCTTCGCCGACCTTAGCCCCGAAGGCGACCAGGAATACTTGGGCGATGGCATTTCCGAGGAGATTCTCAACGTGCTCGCACAATCCAAAGAGTTAAAGGTGATTGCGCGTTCATCCTCGTTTCAGTTCAAGGGCAAGAACGAAGATCTCCGCACCATCGGACAGATGCTGGGAGTCGCCACCATTCTTGAAGGCAGTGTGCGGAAGTACAAGGACCACATTCGAATTACAGCGCAGCTGATCAATGTCAGGGATGGATCTCATTTTTGGTCGAAGAACTACGACGAAAACACGGATGATATTTTTGTTATCCAGGATAAGATTGCTGCTTCCGTGGGTGAGGCCTTGAAAGTAACGCTGCTGGGATCAGAGAGCAGTCGCAAGGCCCGGAAATGGGATGACCAGGCACAGCGACTCTATCAGCAAGGAAGGTACTTTTATGATAGGACGGGAACGGAAGATGAAGTCAAGGCGAACGAACTGTTGAAGCAGTCGGTTGCTAGGGATTCTACCCAGGCGATTTCACAATTGTATTTGGCGAACAGTTACGGAAACATCGGGGATATTGTGATGCGCGAACGGCATCTGGACAAAGCCTTGTTGTTGGATCCCGATCTTTCAGAGGCACATGCCATGAGAGCCTTGCATGCCTTCTTTGAAGAACTTGATTTTCAGAAAGCGTCGCGGGAGATTGACAAGGCCTTAGCCAATGGCGAGGGTAGTCCCATGACACTGAGGACGGCTGCCCGTTTGGTGGTTGCCTGGGGTCAACCGCAGCGTGCCATTGATTTTGCGAACAAGGCGGTAGCGTTGGATCCCCTCCAGACGCGCTCATTGGGTTTTGCGGCGGAAGCCTATTACTATGCCCGTAACTATGATCTCGCCCTGGTTACCATCGACAAGGCGTTGCGTTCTGATTCATCCGATTATTTATTGTTGTACTCTGCAATGATTCTCAAAGCCCAGAATAATCTGGATGAGGCAAGAAGCAGGGCAAGTCGTATTCAGGATGCAGCAGCACGTACAGGGAACTTGTTGTGGATTGATTGCAAGCAGGGTAGTGCCAAAGCCTGCATCCAGCTCCATCAGCGGCTTGACACGGTACCCGATAGTGCCTTTGATAGAGCGGTATTGCTTATGATCGAAAAGAAGTATGATAAGGCGATCGACAACCTGGAGGTTGCTTACCAATTGAAATCCGCCGCAATGGCGTATGTGGCCGTAGATCCGGATTTTGACCAACTCCGGGAAGATCCGCGGTTCAAGAAGTTGATCGAAAAGATGAATTATCCGAAACGGAAGTAGTACGCATAGCAGGCCAACTCAATTCCTTTGCGAATCTTCGCGCCCAATTGTGCCTTACTCGCCATGTGTGAACCTACATCCCTCGTCTTCTTGAGTGTCCGAGCGAAAGTGCATCAGGCTACAAATTCAAGTCGAATTATGATAATGTTTTCCTTTCTGAACGCATTCTTCAGTTCGGTGTATTTCCTCGCTTCAAAAAGGTGTGCGGGCTCGGTTCCAGCGTAGTTTGTTATGGCGTTCTTGAATTCATCGAGTATTTGGTTGATTCTTTCACCATGCACATTTTTCGAATAGCTCATGATATAGAGCGCACTGTATTCTGAATTGGGATCGGGACAGGAAATTGTGAAATTGGGTCTATTCATCAAGAGTTCAATTTCCCGCATGGTTAGTTGATCTTGTGGCATTGTATGCCCTACCCAACGGTAATAGTACTCGTAGTTAGTTGTATCCACCGCTGTAAGCCATTGATTGCAGGGCCCCTTGGTGATCGTCCGGATTGTTTTGATTCTGTTGACGGGGACTTTGGTGATATTTTGCTTGAGGGTAGCGGTAAGTCTGTATCCATCCATTGCTGGATAGTTCAAATGATAAATGGTATCATACACCTGAATTGTATCACGGGGATATTTGCTTAAGTATTTTGCAATTTCATTGTTGTTGAAATATTCCCTGAAATCGTCATTCAAGAATACATACCCTATTGTGGTTTTGGAATCAGTCTCTATCCTTAGCTTGAACAAATGGCAAGTCCATCCACCTGCATAACTCTGAATCAGCAGGAATACCAATAGACAGGTCAGAAATAGGTGCCTTTTCATTGTGTATTTGATCTAAGATAGGGCTTTGGAATATCTTGACAAACTAGCCGTGAATTGGAAACAACACACCTGGTTAACGCGACAATACATTGCCAACATTCAGGTCGCTTAGGGAACAACAGGCTAGCCCAGTAGTTCTCTGGTTAAATTAGCTTGCGACGTAATCGTAAACCACACTCACAAACCCAACCACCGCAACCAGGCCAAGGGCTAACGAAGGCCTTTACCAGGTAGAAACCCGACGGCTAAATGAACAGGTGAAAAGAAATATGGACCGGTTCCCTGTGGATTTTATGTTCCGGTTGACAGAGATAGAATGGGAAAACTTGAAGTCGCAAAATGCGATATCAAGTTGGGGTGGACGGAGGAAAACGCCTTACGCCTTTACTGAATATGGTGTATTGATGTTGTCCAGCGTTTTGAATAGTGACAGAGCGATTCAGGTGAGTATCCCGATCATGCGTATATATGCTAAGCTGAGAGAGAATCAATTGACTTCTTCGCGTCTTAGCGTCTTCGCGGTGGATAATCCCGGACGTTCAAGGTGGAGAAAAGAACTTCGAAGCACTAGCACAGCAAATTGAATGATATGGTAATTTACCGCGAAGACGCTAAGGCGCGAAGGATCGCTACATGAGGGCAGCCACGTAATCATACACCCCACTCACAAACCCAATTACCACAATACCGGACAAGCAAATGGTGAACGCCACCTTCTCCTGCCACGTCGATTGAAGTTTGGCTACCGGCGCCTCACTCTTGTCGATGAACATCGCCTTGACAATAAGCAGGTAATAGTAAAGTGACACCGTAGCATTGAGCACCGCAATCAGGACGAGGATGTAGAGTCCCATGGATGCCGCTGCGGTGAAGAGGAAGAACTTGCCGAAGAAACCAGCAACAGGAGGAATGCCCGCCAGCGAAAAGAGGGCTAGCAACATGATCAGGCTCAGTTTGGGATTGGTCTGGTAGAAGCCGTTGAAGTCCTCGATGTTCTCTTTGCCCGTGGCGTTGAAGACCATGGACAGCACCCCAAAGATCGCAAGGTTGGAGAACGAGTAGATCAGCATGAAGTAAACCACCGTCGTCATCCCCAGGTTGCCGCTGTTGACGAAGCCCAGCATCATGAAGCCGGCCTGCGTGATGGACGAGAAGGCGAGGAAGCGTTT
>CAYMPU010000012.1:0-13296 GCA_964392375.1 uncultured Ohtaekwangia sp.
ACACTCGAGGCCGTTCACTTTCTGCTTACCTGCGCCTATCAATCAACAAGAAATTCCTCCGATACCACCCTGCAGGCTGCCAAGGGGCTGGCTGAATCGATCGGGGCAACATTTCACACCTGGTCGGTGGACGAGGAGACAGAGACCTACAAAACAAAAATCGAAGTCGCGCTGGGACGCCCACTTACCTGGGAGACCGACGACATTGCACTGCAGAATATCCAGGCGCGTTCACGTTCGCCGATCATCTGGATGCTGGCCAATGTGAAACAGTCCATTCTTCTCACAACGTCCAACCGCAGTGAAGGCGATGTTGGGTATGCCACGATGGACGGCGACACCAGTGGCAGTCTCGCTCCTCTCGCCGGCATCGACAAAAGATTCATTCTCGAATGGCTGACATGGTCAGAGAAAAACCTTGACTACCCCGGCCTCGCCGCGGTCAATCGGTTGACACCTACGGCCGAGCTTCGTCCCACAGCAAGAGCACAGTCGGATGAAAGCGACCTGATGCCCTACGAAGTCCTTGTGGCTATCGAACGGCAGGCGATCTTTTTGCGCAGGTCTCCCGCAGAAGTCTACCAGCATTTAAAAGACCGGTTCGATCCGGAAGCGCTGAAGGCGTGGATACGGAAATTCTTCCGGATGTGGTCGGCCAACCAATGGAAACGCGAACGGCTCGCCCCCGCCTTTCACTTCGACGACTTCAACGTCGACCCACGGAGTTGGTGCCGGTTCCCGATTCTCTCCGGTGGCTTTCAGGAAGAGCTCGATAAGCTGTAGCCATCGGCAGGCCTTGACGTGGGCGTTTTTCGGTCTATATTTGCCCCTTATAAAAGTCTCAAAACGTAATGAATACACTGAACTTCATTGTCTGGAGCGGTAGCCCTGAACTCTTTTCCTTTGAATCCCCCATCGGACCAATTTCGCTGCGGTGGTACGGAATCCTCTTTGCCCTCGGCTTCCTCATCAGCCAGCAGTTACTCTATTACATACATAAGAAAGAAGGCAAGCCCGAAGCCGATGTCGAAACCCTGACGATCTACATGATTGTCGCCACCATTCTCGGCGCCCGCCTCGGCCATGTTATATTCTACCAGCCCGAGATCATTTGGGAAGACCCGCTCGGCATCTTGTTGCCGTTTGAGTTCTCGCCCGAGTTCCGCTTCACCGGCCTCCAGGGACTCGCCAGCCACGGTGCAGCCATTGGTATCCTGTTCGCCCTCTGGCTCTATTCCCGCAAGAAGAAGCCCAACCAAAACTACATGCAGGTCCTCGACAGGATTGTGATCCTCGTCGCCCTCACCGGCGCACTGATTCGCTTTGGTAACTTCTTCAATTCCGAAATTCTTGGCAAGCCGACCTCCTTTCCTACCGGGATTGTATTCGTTTCGCAAGCGATCAACACATTGAAGGGTGATCCACAAAGGCCGTCAAATCCTGTTGAAGCGGTGACCGTCAAACGGGATGTGAACGCCCCCGATACCATCCCCGGCATGATGCCGCTACAGATTCTCGTGCTATTCAAGCCCGGTATGCCGGAGCAAGAGGCCCAGTACTTCGTCAACAGTGAACTACAGGAAAGGCTATTCTATGCGCAGGAATCCGTGCAGTCCCCCACAGGTATGGGGTTAAACTTTTCCACCGTCCGCGACCCTCAGTCCAATCAGGTACTTGCGCGCATTAAAATCAATGGCATACGCCGGCACCCGGCACAATTGTATGAGTCCATCTCTTGTGTGATTCTGTTTATTGTGCTGTTTTCCATCTGGAACAAACACAAAGTAAATCTTCCCGATGGACGCATCTTCGGGTGGTTCCTGATTATTCTATGGACACTGCGCTTTCTCTATGAATTTCTGAAGGAGAATCAGGTTTCCTTTGAAGACAAACTACCCATTAACATGGGGCAAATTCTAAGCATACCCCTGATCATCGTCGGTATTCTTATCCTGGCCCGGTCCTACCGCAAGCCTACCACCTGACCGATTGGACGAAGGGTACTGCTTGTAACAAGATGAACCGGCATGCTGGGTTGGATAATTGGAATTCTCTTGGTGACGGGCGGAGACCCCGAGGTACCGCAACCCGAAGATACCGTTACGGTGTCTCCGGCCAGGGTGGTTATGGATACTACCAGCACCCGGATGTTGTATGTTGACCGCGTCCTCATCATCGGCAACAAAGTAACGAAGCAACGGATCATCGACCGTGAACTGTCATTAAAGTCTGGCGACAGCATTCGTGCCAATGCACTGCAACCCACACTCCTGTGGGACAAGAACAAACTCTACAACCTCAGGCTATTCAACACCGTATCGGTGCGCGCCCTGGATATGGGCAACGACCATATCGACTTGCTCGTCGAGGTCACGGAGCGCTGGTACATTTTTCCCGTTCCCATTTTCGAGTTGTCTGATCGAAACTTTAACGAATGGTGGAACAACTACAACCACGATCTCACGCGCATCAACTACGGGGTAAGAATCTATAAGAACAACTTCCGGGGCAGGAACGAGTCCTTGCGGCTGACAGCCCAGTTCGGCTTCTACAGGAAATTTGACCTGCAATACCGTATTCCCAACCTTGACCGCACACAGAAGCACGGACTCACGTTCAACTTCGATTTCGGAGCGCCCAGGAACCTGGCCTACCAGACCGTCGACCATCGCCTTGAGTTTCTCAGGAAAGACAACGTCGTGCGCGAATCCATTGGCGCCGGGGTAACATACACTTTACGGAAGACATTCTTTGAGTCTCACAACTTCACCTATTACTACAAATCAACGGATGTCATCGATACGGTGATGACCCTGAATCCCATTTACTTTAGTGGCAACAAGACGTCACAACGATATTCGCAGCTGTCCTACTACTTCGTGTCGGAACACCGGGATGTTGTCATGTACCCGCTCAAAGGTTACCAGTTTACCGCCTATGTTTCCAAAAGCGGTATCCTTCCCAACGAAGATGTCAACCAGCTGGAAGCCAACCTCACGTATGCCATCCATGCTCCGGTGGGCAGGAATTACTTCTTCTCCAACTTTTCATCGGTATTCTGGAGCACGCCCATGAATCAGCCCTACTCCATCTATGATGCCTTGGGGTATCGCAACCTGATTATTCGTGGATTTGAAAACTACGTGGTGGAAGGCCCGACGTTCGCCCTCAACAAAACCACGTTCAAAAAGAAGATCTTTGGCCGCAGCTGGACCCTCGGCAAAATGCCGATCGAACAATTCAATTACTTTCCGCTGGCCGTTTACATCAAGGTATTCGGTGACTTTGGTTATGTGCAGAACTACACCTACTATCAGGAAAAAGATTTGAATACCCGCCTTTCTAACCGCATGCTCCTGGGTGCTGGTGTGGGTGTTGACTTTGTCACCGTGTACGACCTTGTATTTCGCATGGAGTATACATTTACACAAGATCAGAAGGGCGGATTCTTCCTCAACGCGCGGAAAGAATTTTAGTCCGGATCGTACTTCCAGACTTTGCGTTGCCCTTTTTTATTGAACGTGTACCAGGTGCCCGCTCGTTTGCCCTCGTGGTAGTTCCCCTCGTACTGTATTTTTCCGTCTTCGTCGTAAAAGGTCCACATACCCGCTTCAAGTCCTTTAGTGTAAAAGCCGCGCTGCAGGAGTTTCCCCTTCTCTGAGTAGACCCTGACTTCGCCTTCCGGAAATCCACCAGCATAATTTACGACACGTTCCAGACCGCCATGGGCATAGAAATATACCCATGTGCCGTCGTACTGGCTATTCCGATACCGCCCCTTCTTCTCGACGGCGCCCGTGCGGTGGTAGTACCATGACGAATCTTGCAGAGCCCCGTTTATCCAATGCTCCTTCCCTAACAATTCGCCCGTCGGATAGTAGTATCTTACCATCCCATGCTGACGGCCGGATGCGTACTCTTCTGTTGCGCTTACCTGGCCATTCGGATAGAAATAGGTCCACTGGCCTTTCTTGATTCCCTTTGTGATCGCTCCCCTGCCACGCACAGACCCTGTGGGGTAATAATCAATCGTGTCCTTCGCTTGTCCGGAGGCGGATAAGGAAAACAGCATAAAAGCAATCAGGAAAACATACGGGCCTTTCATTCCGCTGAGGTCAGTCATCGCCGTAAACTTAACCTCAAAATACGACGCATGCATCACCCCTTCACCGCCCTCCTGCTTTTGTCTGTAGTCTCTGCCCACGCCCAAAGTGTCAGCCCCCGGCTGGGAGCACGCGCTGCGGGCATGGGCACCGCGAGTTTTACCCTTCACGATGAGTCTGCCTTGTTCAACAACATCGGAGCCACAGCCTGGGTAGAGACACCCTCCCTGATGTTCTCTTATGAAGTGGCAGCCGATTTGCCCGGCGCCAACCGAACGGGCGCAGGGATACTGCTACCATCGTCTGTCGGCGCCTGGAGTGCCGGGGCATTTCGATTTGGCGATGATGTCTATAGCGAACAACTTCTCTTTGCCGGGTTCAGTCACCGCCTGGGGTCAACATCGCTGGGCGTCAAGGTGAATTTCGTGCAATACAAAACCGATGGATTCGACACGCGAAGTACGGTAACAATGGACGTCGGAGGGTTGACCCGGCTCACACCCGACTGGTACGTCGCAGCAGGAATCTTTAATGTCACACAGGCAAGCATTACAGAAGACGAAGTCCTACCCGTCACCCTTGTCGCCGCCATGGGTTGGCATCCCGAGGGAGGACCTCTCCTGACAGCCGAGGTTGAAAAGCGTGCGGGTTTTCCACTGCGCGTAAAGGGCGGAGCAGAGTTTGGAGTCAAGAAGAAAATCTTCTTCCGATCCGGCTTCAGTCTAAACCCTGTGCTTCTTTCCGGAGGGATCGGTGCAAAAACCCGAAGGCTCAACCTCGACTTCAGCACGAGTTATAGCGAAGCCCTAAGTTTCTTCCATCAGGCTTCGGCCACATACCGCCTTCGAAATCCAAAAGACCAATGAAAGCCGTAATCACTATGGCCTTGTGTGCAACGATCACCGTTTCCCTGGCACAACGGTCGACTGACCAGGAAGAAATGCTGGACAAACTGGCCGACGAACTTTTGTCCACCGCCGACGCGGACATCAGCTATGAAGAACTTTACGAAACGCTGACCCACCTGCTTGCCAATCCCATCGATATCAACATGGTGACCCGTGAACAACTGCGGGCTGTCATGATCCTCAGTGAGGAAGAGATCAACGCGCTACTTGATTATCGGGCAATGCATAGCCCACTATTGAGTATACTTGAGCTACAGGCTATTCCCCAATGGTCGCCGGCAACACTGAAACGGGTTATCCCCTTTGTTACCGTACCTGATCCGAACAACGCTGTGAATAAAGACTTGCTGAAACGCCTGGGGAGAGAAAACAACAACTATCTGGTGATGCGGTATGAGCGGACTCTGGAAAGCCGGAAGGGTTATACTTCGCAGGTCGACTCAGCCCAGCGCTATGCCGGAAACCCCGACAAATATTACACCCGATTCAGGATATCGAGGCCCAACGACTTCAGCCTCGGCTTTACGGCAGAAAAAGACCCGGGAGAAACGCTGGCCTGGAATCCTGCCGTGCAGCAGTACGGCTTTGACTTCTACTCCGGACATCTGCAACTGATGAAGAAAGGTCGGCTGGAGAATCTGGTCTTCGGAGATTTTCAATGTCAGTTTGGGCAGGGCCTGCAACTGGGAAGTGTCTTTGGGCTGGGTAAGAGCTCGCAGACCATCACCGGTACCCGGCGCAGCAACCTGGGGTTTATGCCCTACATGTCGGCAGGGGAAAGTTTCTACATGCGCGGTGCTGCCGTCACTTTGCGCCTCGCTGCCCCTTTGCGTATCCACCTCTTCGGCTCCTACAAGAATCGTGATGCTTCCATCCATCAGGAAGAAGAGCGCATCGCCTCCATGCTGAATTCAGGCCTGCACCGAACGCCTCGCGAGATGGCTACGCGCAACCAGATCACCGACAGAGACCTTGGACTGGTTGTACAAATCCGGAACAGCCGCTTCGATGTTGGAATCATTGCGCACGAAAAGAAGCTAAGCCGACCGCTGTCGCCAGAGCCATCGCCGTACAATCAATTTCGCTTTGATGGAACATCGTACCTCAACGTCGGTGCCTATCTCAATTTCAGTTGGGCCAACGTCACGTTCTTCAGCGAGGCCGCGCGTACCTTGGGCCGAGGAGGTGCTGTGACGGCAGGTGTTCTTGGAAACCTAACATCAAAACTTGAAATGGCATGGCTATACCGATACTTCTCCGCTGACTATTTCGCCGAATATGCCAATGCATTTTCCGAGAGTTCGACGCCACAAAATGAGACGGGCATCTATTGGGGAGGGCGATACACATTCAACCGGCGCGTGGCACTCAGCGGGTACCTTGATGTGTTTCGCTTCCCCTGGCTGCGCTACAGGATCTATCAGCCTTCGGATGGCACCGAGTGGCTGTTGCGACTGAGTTACGCCCCGACACGGTCGATAGCCTTCTTTGTACAGGTGCGTGAAGAAGTCAAAGCCAGAAACCTGTCCGGTGAAACCACCCGCTACGAAGTGATGCCAGGCACCCGTCGCAATGTATGGACGAGTTGTGAATTCGCCGCCACACCTGCCGTCACGTTGCGCACCCGCCTCCAGGCAAGCCAGTATGAACTCGGCGAAAGTTCCACCCGCGGCATGGCCGTTGTTCAGGAAGTCACTCTCAAGAAAAATCGGTGGTCGCTATCCGTCCGCTATGCCCTCTTCGACACCGAAGATTATGAGAACCGGCAATATGTCTACGAAAAAGATGTCTGGCTGGCCACCTCACTGCCGGCCTACGAGGGCTCCGGGTTGCGAAATTATGTGCTGGCTCACTATGCGGTTTCCCGGCAGGTGGACGTCTGGCTGCGGTGGTCGAGAACCTGGTATTCCGATAGGGAATTCGTAGGCTCAGGCACGGAAGAGATCACGGGAAATGCCCGAAATGATGTTAAATTTCAGGTGCGAATAAGGATTTAGACTCTATAAAGACCCCACCCATGCACGGCGCAGCCCAGGTAACTCCAGAAGTAGGTATTGTCATGGCCATCGGCCTGGCGATTTTTATAATCGTTTATCGACTGATCTTTCGAAAACCGAGACGGTAGAAAAACAAAGTGATGGTATAGTTGCATATTAGCACTGGACCTGTGTAGATTAACGTGCTGATTTCAATAGTGTTAGCCACACAGGCGGCTACTCAACTTTAAAGTACCATTACATGAGAAAGATTAACTTCCTGCTAGCCCTGATCATCATTTCCCTCATTCTCCTTTCAGCCGGCTCCATCGCTTTTGCGCAAACGACCAAAAAGACCCTCGAACTTCCTGAATTCAAGGGCATATACGTCAACTCCAACTACACCGTCATCCTCAAGCAGACCAACAAACAGGAGGTTGCCGTCGAGGCCCTCACGGAAATCTTCGAGTTGACCGAATTCAAGGTGGAGAACGGAATCCTCATGATCAATGTAGAGCGCAAGCCGGAAGTCGCCAACAAAAGCATCTGGTCAAAGATTGACGACATCAAAGTGAACCCGACCATGAAGGTGTATATCAGCATGAAGACCGTCACCGAACTCCAGGTTAACGGTGCTGGCAAGATTCAGTCCGACAACTCCATTTCTTCCGATCAGCTTACCGTAGGCCTCTCGGGCAGTGGCAGTCTGGATGTCGACGTGAAAGGGATCACCGTGAATGCCGAAGTGAGTGGATCGGGCGTGCTCACACTGCGTGGATATGCCACTACCCTCAACGCGGTTGTCAGCGGAAGTGGAAACCTCAAGGGATTTGACTGCCCGCTGGAAGTTGCCAAGATCAAAGTCAGCGGTAGCGGAAATGCCGAGCTGAATGTCGCCTCCAGTGCCGAAGCCTTTGTCTATGGATCCGGTTCGATCAAATTGAAAGGCAATACCAAAACACTGACCAAAAAGGTTTACGGCTCCGGCGCCATCGATCGCGCCTATTGATATTCCTTCCTCTTTGCCCTACCTTCGGTCGATGTCACCTTTTCTTGCATCGGTCGTGCAGTGCGCCCCTGTCTTCTTCGACAAGGCGAAGACCCTCGAAAAAATCGGTCAGTTCATCCGGACAGCTGCCAAACAAAAGGCCAAGCTCATGCTCTTTCCTGAAGTCATCATTCCAGGCTATCCCCGAGGGCTGATTTTTGGTACCGCTGTGGGCGGCAGAACCCCGGAAGGACGCGAGATGTTTCTCCGGTATTGGGAGAATGCTATAGAAGTCCCGGGAAAAGAAACAGCACAACTAGCCCGGTGGGCGAAAGAAGCCAAGGCGTACGTGGTTGTCGGTGTTACCGAGAGGGATACCACCAGCGACACACTGTACTGTTCACTGCTGTACTTCTCACCGGAAGGAAAACTCATCCACCGCCATCGAAAAATAAAACCCACGGCTGCCGAGCGCATCATCTGGGGTGAAGGCGATGGTTCTGACTTAACAGTACAAGAAACTCCGTTGGGAAGAATCGGAGGACTCATCTGCTGGGAAAACTACATGCCCCTGGCGCGCATGGCGTTGTATCAACAAGGACTGGATGTCTACCTTGCTCCTACTGCCGATTGTCGCGACAGCTGGCAGGCAACGCTCACGCACATCGCCTGCGAAGGCCGGTGCTTTGTATTGGGTTGCAATCAATACCTGACGAAAGAACATTATCCCACCGATCTGAAGAAGAAACTGGTCGCCGATCACCCGTCGCTGCCCAGCTCAGGTGGCAGCGTGATCATCAGCCCGCTGGGCAAGACCCTGGCTGGCCCCGCATACGGTAAGGAGGCGGTGCTCACTGCAGAGATCGACCATCGCGAAATCGTTAAGGCAAAAATGGATTTTGATGTCATCGGCCACTATGCCCGGCCCGATGTGTTTGGCTTCACCTGGACGAAAAAACCATGAACGAAAAAACAGTGATCGAGACCTTTTATCGGTGCTTTCAACAGAAGGATTGGAAAGGCATGCAGGGCTGCTATCACGATGACATTGTCTTTTCTGATCCCGTGTTCCCGCGTCTTGAAGGGGCCCAAGCTAAGGCGATGTGGCATATGCTCGCTACATCGGCAAAGGATCTTGACATTACGTTCTCGAATATCGTCGCCGATGGTCAGCAAGGGTCTTGTGACTGGGAAGCGAAGTACAGTTTCTCCCGGACAGGCAACCCTGTACACAACCGCATTCACGCATCGTTCCAATTTCGCGACGGCAAGATCGTGAAGCACACCGACACGTTTGATCTCACGCGGTGGGCTGGCATGGCGTTGGGGTTGCCAGGCAAATTGCTGGGCTGGACACCCTGGATGCAAAACAAGGTGCGCGCAACCGCGGCCGGTAGTTTGTCCCGTTTCATAGCCTCACAAACGGCATACGCAAACATCGCAAATGCCTCAAAATAGGCTTCAACATGCCTGAAATGCCATTTTTGTATACCCTGCACTTTCGTAAAGCCCTGACCCAAAGGGGGTCTGGATTTGCAAATCAAAAAATACTTATATTTGCGAGGTTAATTGATAATCCGCCTCTGTAGGCACATAGGTTTCTAGGTACTTCAGTTGAGATTATTGGATTAACAGAACTTAATTATTAACTAATTTCAACAGTACAAATGAACATTTATGTAGCCAACATTCCCTGGAAGGCCACGGAAGACCAACTCAAAGCCCACTTTTCAGCATTCGGGGAAGTAACGTCTGCGAAGATCATTATGGACAAAGTCACTCAGCGCAGCCGCGGTTTCGGTTTCGTAGAGATGGCCGACGACGGTTCTGCACGCCAGGCCATCGCCAGTCTGAATGGCGCTGATTTCCAGGGCAAGAACCTGGTGGTGAACGAAGCTCGCCCTCGCGAAGAAAGACCCAACAGCTTCCGTAGCAACGGTGGTGGTGGTTTCCGCAAAGGCGGTTTCAATCGCGAAGACTAATCTAGAATTACACTACGTTAGAAATACTCATGCCCCGACGAAAGTCGGGGCATTTTTTTTGCCTTACCGATTGTATCGCTCTGGATCAAAAAGAGAAAGATCAACGGCCGGCGGTGCCCCCTGGATAAGATCACTCACTACCCTCCCCGTCGCCGGCCCCAGGCTAAGTCCCATCATGGAGTGACCCGTTGCCACAACCAGATTGCTCCATCGCTTCGAACGCCCGATGTACGGCAAGCCGTCCGGTGAACAGGGACGCAATCCATGCCATACCGTTTCCTTACCCGGAAGTGCCACGTTCATCTCAGGGTAATACTTCGGGATAGCACTCACAATTCCACGAACACGATTCATGTTGATCGAGTGATCGACACCGGTGATCTCCATCGTGCCACCGAAACGCAGTGAACTGCCCATCGGCGTCACCGCCACACGCGCTTCCAGAAAGATGGAAGGTATGCGTACATTCTTCTTCACGTCATTTAATGTGAAACTATATCCCTTGCCTGCCTGCATCGGCAGACGATGACCCAACAAAGAAGCCACCTGCCCTGACCACGAGCCCGTAGCGATTATCCATGCATCTGCAGTGAACGCTCCACGGCTCGTGTTCACAGCTTTCACAGCACCGCCCTCCAGCACAAAGTTGCTTACAACTGCATTCAATTCGAAGGTCACACCCTGCTGACGAAGAAAGCTGATGAGATTCCTGACCAGTACGCCCGGGATCAGGTGTGAGTCGCCGGGATAGTAGACACCACCCCGGGCGTTCACCTTAACATCCGGCTCCATCTGCTGGATTTCAGCGAGCGTTAAAACACGAGCTTCTACACCCAGACGATGGGAAAGGTGTACCGTTTCCTGCTCTTCCCTTTCCAACGCTGCGTCGTGATACAACATCAAAAGTCCACGTTCCTGGAAACCGAAATCAAACGGCAAGTCCTTCGCCCATTCGCGATAGAGTGAGGTGCTGTACTGACTCAGTGCGCTCAAGGCTGGCATGCTCCGCTCCACATGCCGACGGTTGGCATGACCATAGAACTTCAATCCCCAGCTGATCAGGTCGCGACTAAGCTTCGGGTGCACGTAGAACGGGCTCTCCGCATTGAACATCCAGCGAATGCCCTTGGCAACCATGCCAGGTGCTGCGAGCGGGATAAAATGACTCGGGACAATCATCCCGGCATTGCCGAAGGAACACCCATCGTCAAGATTGCTTTGCTCAACGATCGTGACCTGATACCCAGCCTTCCGGAGATAGTAAGCTGTGCTCAGACCCACAATACCAGCACCGATGATCCCGATGTGCTTCATAGCTTGTTGCTTGCCGAATTAAATTACCTGAAATCCGTGTGCATAGGGATCATCGTCCGGATCGATGGATATCGTATTGAAACCAAAAACCCGAGCCCATCCTTCCACGCTAGGGATGATGGCCGGGATATTACCCAGCGTTGTCTCCTCTTCTACGCGCCCGATAAACTTCGAGCCGATGATACTCTCATGAATGAACTCCTGCCCGACCTTGACCTTTCCCCGCGCGTGCCACTGGGCCAATCGAGCGGACGTACCTGTTCCGCACGGGGAACGGTCAATAGCTTTATCGCCATAGAACACAGCGTTGCGAGCCGTCGATGTAGGGTCAAGAGTTTTTCCCGTCCACAAAATGTGGCTGCACTTGCTGATGGTGGGATTCTCCGGATGCACAAAAGTGTGGTTGCGGTTAATATCCTTGCGCAACTCACGGCTCCAGCTTACCAACTGATTGGCTGTGTAATGCTCAATTCCCTTAAAGTTCGGCTGGACATCTACGATGGCGTAAAAATTACCGCCGTAGGCAACGTCTAGTGTGAGTTCGCCAAGATCCGGGCATGTTGCCTTGATGTCACGGGCAGCCAGGAAGGCTTTAACGTTCCGGATATTCACCGACTTCACCTTCTTTCCCTCCTGCTTGTATTCAATCCTGACGAGGCCTGCAGGCACTTCGAGATTGAGTATGCCGGGCGTTTTGGGTACAACAAGTCCGTGTTCAATAGCGATGGTCACCGTACCAATGGTGCCGTGACCGCACATAGGCAAGCATCCGCTGGTTTCAATGAAGAGTACACCTACGTCATTGGCCGGGTCGGATGGCGGATAGAGGATGCTGCCGCTCATCATATCGTGGCCACGGGGCTCGAACATAAGCCCCTTGCGTATCCAGTCGTATTCACGCATGAAGTGCTGCCGCTTCTCGCTCATGTTGTTGCCGATGAGATTCGGTCCACCCCCGGCCACTACCCGCACCGGGTTTCCGCAGGTGTGCGCATCGATACAAAAGAATGTCTTTGACATAACTATTTCATCCAGGAATTATTGAACAGCCTCCAGATGCCGAGCGGATTCTGGTTCTGCAGTTCGGCCGGCAAGAGGTCATGCGGGAAGTTCTGATAGCTCACCGGGCGCACCCAGCGTTTGGCCGCGTCGATGCCCACCGATGTAAAGCGGGAATCCGTTGTAGCCGGGAACGGGCCTCCGTGATGCATGGCTGGACAAACTTCAACACCGGTAGGAACACCATTGATGATCACCCGACCTACCCGATCCGAAACGCGCTGAATAAAATCGGCGTACTCCACCAACTCCTCTGCTTCACCAATGATCGTCGCCGTTAACTGGCCCGGGAGTGCGTCAAGGGACTTGAACAACTCTTCGCGCGATGCCGAGATCACCAGTAGGGAATACGGCCCAAATACTTCTTCCGCCAGCGTAGGGTTCTTAAGAAAATCGGATGCTTTCACAGACGCCACGGTAGGAATGCCCTGATTGGCCTGCGCTGCTGTGGCCGACTCTGCAATCATGGTTACACCCTTTTCACGCAACGCGCGCTCACGGTTCTTGGAAAAATTGGCGGCGATACCCGGATGGAGCATCGTCGCTGGAGCAATGGCCCGAATTTTCTCACCAAGCTGTTGAGCGAATGAACTCAAGTGAGGGCTTTCGATGGACAAGAGAAGTCCAGGGTTGGTACAAAATTGCCCTACGCTCAGCGTGATGGATCCCGCGTACATCTCTGCTACCTTCTCACCCCGTGCCTTGAGAGCGCCGGGAAGAATGAACACCGGGTTGATCGAGCCCATTTCTGCAAAGACCGGTATCGGCTCCGGACGCTCCGTAGCATAGTCATACAACGCCTTGCCTCCGGAGAATGAGCCAGTAAACCCAACGGCTTTCGTGAAAGGGTGCTGAACCAGCATCCTGCCTTCCTCAAACGATGAAGCATGCACGTGCTGAAATACGTGTGGATGCTCACCACAGGAAGCAATAGCCTTGGCGATAGCGCCAGCTACCATATCGGAG